>NZ_JBJZOH010000014.1:0-131871 GCF_047200595.1 Streptomyces sp. MS19
CGCCTCAGGTGACGCCGACGGTGACGGGACCGCCGTGCCGGTCCACGTCCTTCATCACCGACCACGGGATGCGCAGGACCCGTCCCGGCGCGGCGGGCCAGGGCAGGGTGCGGCGGGCGACGACGCGCCCGTCCTGCCGTACGGTCACGCGCGGCACGCGCACGAACTCGTCGGTCCACAGCAGCAGGCGGTTGCGCGGCGGCGCGGGGTCGCCAGGACGCAGCAGGCCGGGGGCGATCCAGCGCAGGGCGCCCTCGGCGTGGACGCGCACGCCCTCGCCGGGGCCGCCGGGCGCGGGGTCCGTACCGGCGAGGCGGTGCAGCACCTGGTCGGCGACGTGCTTGCCGTCGAGCGCGGCGATGTCGGCGGTGTCCACGGGGTGCAGCAGGTTCCCGGCCGCGTAGACGCCAGGCCTGCTGGTGCGCAGCGCGGTGTCCACGAGGGGCCCGAGCGTGCCGGGGTCCAGGTCGATCCCGGCGGCGCGCGCCAGTTCGTGGTCGGGAATCCAGTCGCCGGTGAACACGACGGTGTCGCAGGCGACAACGCGGCGGGCGCGGGTGTCGAGGTTTTCGATCTCGACGCCGGTGAGCCGCCCCTTGCCGATGACCCGCGTGACGCGGGCGCGGGTGGCGACGGGGACGCCGAGCACCGTGCGGCCCGGCAGGGTGAAGACGCCGTACGACTCGGCCTTGGGGTAGCGGCTGACCATCAGCACGGTGTCGCAGCCCGCCTCCCTCAGGGTCAGGACGGCGGACCAGCTGACCAGTTCGCCGCCCACGACGACGGCGCGCTTGCCGACCTTGCCGTGGTGGAGATGGACGATGTTCTGGAGCTGGCCGGTCGTGTGGACCCCGTGCGGCCGGTCGCCGGGGATGCGGCGGGCCGGGCGCGGCCGTTCGCGGGCGCCGGTGGCGAGCACGATGGCGCGGGCCCTGATGTGCAGGCGGCCCTGGGGGCTGGTGACCTCGACGGTGTCGTCGGCCGCCCAGCCGGTGACCATGGTGCGGGTGCGGATGACGGCTCCGGCGGCCAGGGCGCGCTCGGTGAGGTGCCGGGCGTAGCGGGGGCCGGTCATGACGCGGCGCAGGTCGCGCAGGCCGTATCCGGTGTGGTCGCTGTGCCGGGGGATGCCGCCGGCCTCGGCCTCGCGGTCCACGACGAGGACCTCGCCCGCGACGCGGGGCGCGAGGCGTGCGGCGGCGGTGAGACCGGCGGGTCCCGCGCCGATGATCAGGACGTCGGGGGTGAGGACGTCCGGGGCGCCGGGGGTGTGGGGGGTGGGTGGGGTGCTCATCGGTTCTTCAGCTCTTTCCCTGCTGCCGCGTGGGCTCGTCGCTGCCGGTGTCCGCGCCGCGTGTCGCGAGGAGGCGTCCGACCTCGGCGCCGCAGAAGAAGCCCTGGCAGCGGCCGTTCATGGCGCGGGTGCGGCGGCGCAGGCCCTCCAGGTTCGGGGCGGGGAGCGGCGCGTGGCAGGCGTCGCGGATCTCCCCCTCGGTGACGCGCTCGCAGAAGCAGACGATCCGGCCGTAGGCGGGGTCGGCGGCGATGCGGGCGGCGTCCTGGTAGGGGCGGGTGGTGGCCTCGCCGATGTTCGGCATGCGCGGCGGCGGGGGCACGTCGGCGCGCGGCGCGAGGGGCAGTCCCGCGTCGGCGAGGAGGCCGAGGACGTGCTCGGCGATGGCCATGCCCGCCGTCAGGCCGGTGGAGCGGATGCCGCCGACGAGCAGGTAGCCCTGCTCCGGGGACGCCTCGATGAGGTAGTCCCCGTGGTCGATGGCGGCGCGCAGGCCCGCGTACGTGGCGGTGACCTCCTCCTTCAGCAGCCGCGGCATGAGCTTCTCGCCCTTGCCGAGCAGGAAGGCGAAGCCGTCCTCGGAGGTGCCGGTCGCGGTGCGGTCGGTGAGGTCCTCGGACGTCGGGCCGAGCATCACGTTGCCGTAGATGGTGGGCGAGACGAGGACGCCCTTGCCGCGCGAGGTCGGCACCGGCAGGACGATCCGGTCAACGAGGGGGCGGGCGAGCTTGTCGAACACGAACAGCTCGCCGCGCCGTGGCGTGACGGTGAAGCGGTCGTGGCCGAACATGCCGTCGATGCGGTCGGCGCCGAGCCCGGCCGCGTTGACGACCCAGCGGGCGCGGACGTCGCCGCGGGCCGTGGACAGCGTGGTGACGCCGGTGTCCGCGTCCCGGGAGACGGCGGTCACCGCGTGGCCGAGGAGGATGTCGGCGCCGCGCTGCTTCGCGTCGGTGCCCAGCGCCAGGTTGGTCGTCCAGGTGCAGATGATCGACTCGCCGGGGACCGTGAGGCCGCCGAGCGCGCCGTCGCCGAGGGCGGGCAGCAGCCCGTACACCTCGGCGGCGCCGATGATCTCGCACCGCCGGTAGCCGTTGGCCTCGGCCTTCTCCTTCAGACCGGGGAGCGCCGCCAGCTCCTCCTCGTTCCAGGCGACGAGGAGGGCGCCGGTGCGCTCCACGGGGATGCCGGTCTCCTCGGCGTACGCGCCCAGCAGGTCGTAGCCGCGGGCGACGAGGCGGGATTCGAGGGTGCCGGGCTTGGCGTCGAAGCCGGTGTGGAGGAGGGCGGTGTTGGCCTTGCTGGTGCCGTCGCCGACGTCGTCGCGTGCCTCGACGAGCGCGACCGACAGGTCGTGGCCCGCCAGGTCGCGGGCGATCGCGGAGCCGACGATGCCGGCTCCGATGACGGCGATGTCGTGGACGGCCGTGGCGCGCTGCGCGCTGTCGGTCATCGTGCGGTTCCCCTTTCCGTTCCGGCGGCGGTGGCCGCCGCTTCCGTCCAGCGGGCCCTGAAGGCGGCGGCTCGGTCGGCGCTCCACCGGGGCTCGTAGACGGTGGTGGGCCGCCAGTCGCCGACCGCGTCGGCCACGGTCAGGCCCGGGGTGAGGGCGAGCCGGGCCAGCGCGGCGGCGCCGAGCGGGGTGGCGTGGGCGGACGGGTAGATGTCCACCGGGATCTGGGCGAGGTCGGCCTGGGCCTGCATGAGGGCCCGGCTGTTGGTGAGGCCGCCGTCGGCGCGCAGCCGTGTCATGGGCGCGCCGAGGTCGGCCTCGACGAGCCGGCACAGCTCCGCGACCTGCGCGGCGATGCCCTGGAGTACGGCGAGCACCAGGTGCTCGCGGCGGGTGGACAGGCGCATGCCGGTGAAGGTGGCGGTCGCGTCGGGCCGCCACCAGGGGGCGGCGAGCCCGGCGAGCGCCGGGACGCACAGCACGCCCTCGGCGTCCCGCGCGGCCACCTTGTCCAGGTCGGTGGCGGCGTCGATGAAGCCGAGGTCCTGTATCCAGCGGATCGCGGAGGCGGCCGTGTAGACCTGGCCGTCCACGCAGTACGGCGTGGACCCGGCGGCCCGCCAGGCGACGGAGGTGGTGAGCCCCGCGCTGGAACGGACCGCGTTGCCGCCCGTGTTGGCCAGCAGGAACGCGCCGGTGCCGAACGTGCACTTGGCGGTGCCGGGGGTGAGGCAGCCCTCGGCGAGCAGCGCGGCCTGCTGGTCCACGACGAGCCCGGCGACCGGGACCTCGGCGCCGAACGCCCGGGTCGTGCCGACGACCTCGTCGCAGGCGACGATGCGGGGCAGCCGTTCGTCCTGGAGGCCGAAGAGGGCGAGCAGCTCCGGGTCCCAGTCGACGGCGTCGAGGCCGAGGACGAGGGACCGGCTGGCGGTCGTCACGTCGGTGACGAACGCGCCGGTGAGGTGGTGCACCAGCCAGGTGTCGGTGGTGGTGACGACGCCCTCGGTCGTGAGGTTCCGCCGCAGCCAGGCCATCTTCGGCGCGGAGAAGTACGGGTCGAGGACGAGGCCGGTGCGTTCGGCGACGGACGCGGCGTGCTCCGCCAGCCCGGCGCAGACCGGCTCGGCGCGCCGGTCCTGCCACACGACGGCCTGGGTGAGCGGCCGGCCGGTGGCCGGGTCCCAGGCGAGGACGGTCTCGCCCTGGTTGGCGAGGGCGACGGCGTCGATCGGCCGCCCGGCGGCGGTGACGGCGCGGCGGCCCGCGTTGAGGACGGAGTCGAGCAGTTCCGCGGGGTTCTGCTCGACGCCGCCGCCGTCGAGATAGGTGGGGCGCACGGTCTCCTCGGCGATGGCGACGGTGCCGTCCGCCGAGTCGGTGACGATGGCCTTGGTGCCGGAGGTGCCCTGGTCGATGGCGAGGACGGTGGTCATCGCTCAGCGCTCCTGGGCGAGGCCGGCGCCGTCCGCGCGCCGGGGTGCGGCGGGCTGCGAGGCGGCGCCGCCGTCGGCGTCGAGTGCCTTGTCGATGTCCATCATGTCCGGCATGGTCAGCCCGGCGCGGCCGCGGGTGGCGAGCAGGCAGACGAAGTAGACGGCGCCGATGGCGAAGAGGATCAGGACGTACAGCCAGGGGTTGCGGAAGGACGAGTCGCGGAAGATCAGCAGCTCGTACACCAGCCAGACAGAGGCGACGACGATGACCGGGATCTCCCAGCGGCCCAGGGTGAAGCCGCGGCTCGGCGGCAGGGACCTGCGCTTGGCGATGTACATCACGACGGTGCCCGCGTAGATCAGGGCGGGCAGCAGGGTCGCGGCGGAGAAGAGGTCGAACAGGGCGTCGGTCGAGCCGGAGAAGGACAGCAGCACCAGCTGCGCGACGATCAGCATGAACACCGACGAGCCGACCGGCGTCCCCCGGCGCGGGTGGATGCGGCGCAGGGCCTGCCAGGCGGGGAACCGCTGGTCACGGGACATCGCCCAGACCAGGCGGGTGCCGCTGAGGGTGATGACCAGGCCGCAGGAGAAGATCGAGATGACGACCAGGACGAGCATCAGCTTGCCGAGGAACGAGCCGAGGACGTCCGTGATGATCGCGGCCACCGGGGTGTCGGACGCGGCCAGGGCGGGGATGTCGTCGGCCAGCGCGGTGATGGCGACCAGGAAGAGGAAGCCGAGAACGCCGAGGGAGATCACGGCCTGCGCCATGGCCTTGGGGATGACGCGGGCGGGCTCCTTGGTCTCCTCCGCCAGGTTGGCGGCTGACTCGAAGCCGACGATGGTGAACGCGCCGATCAGGAACGCGAGGGCGAACGGCCCGGCGTGGCCCGCGCTGCCGAGCGCGAAGTAGCCGTCGGGGTCGGCGGGCGCGGCCTCGAAGAGTGTCGAGAAGTCGATCTTCCCGGTGGCGGCGCCGACCACGAACAGCAGGACGGTCAGCGAGACCATCCCGATGAGCTGGACGGTGACGGCCACGTTGTTGACGCGGTGGGTGGCCCTGGTCGAGACGGCCACGAGTATCGCCTGGAGGAGGATCACGACCGCGGTGATGAACCAGGCGTTCTGCGTCGTGCCCTGGTAGCGGAACAGCTCCGGCAGGATCGTGGAGGCGATCGTGTAGTCCACGGCGACGACCACGACGCCGAGGAACGCGAACGAGATCCAGCCCATGATCCAGCCCCAGACCGGGCCGACGATGCGGGACACCCACTGGTACGCGTACCCGCTGATCGGGATGCGGGCGGCGAGCGCGCCGAAGATCAGCGCCACGGCGAGCTGGCCGACGACGGCGATGGGCCAGGCCCAGATGCCGCGCGGGCCCGAGGTGTTGAGGACCGAACCGTAGGCGGTGAACAGGCCCGTCGCGATGGAGACGAAGCCGAAGGCGATGGAGAAGGAGGCGTACCAGCCCAGTTCGCGGGCCATCTCCTGCTGGTAGCCACCGGCACCCGTGGGTGCCGTCGAGCCCGGCGTTCCGGGTTCCGCGTGTGCCATGGGTCGTGCTGCCTTTCGTGTGCGGGCGGGCCCCTCGTACGGCGGGCCGCCCCTGGTGCGGGGACGCGGGTGCCGGGTCAGGCGGTGACGACGGAGCCGCCCGCGCGGTCGATGGCGGCGGTCAGCGCGGGGTCGCCGACCGGGTCGGTGATCACACCGGTGCAGCCGCCGAAGTCGCAGATCCGGTGGGGTGCGATCCGTCCGTGCTTGCTGGAGTCGGCGAGCACATACGTCCGCGCGGCGTGCGCGAGTATCGCCTGCTTCGTAGCGATCTCGTCGTAGTAGAAGTCCGTCACCCCGGCCCCAGCGGCTATGCCGCCGGAGCCGATGAACGCGAGGTCGGCGTGGAAGCCGGCGAAGAAGCCGGCCGTCGCGGCGCCGGAGCAGACGAGGTCGCCTGCGCGGATGCGCCCGCCCGGCACGAAGACCTCGACGTCCTGGCGTCCGGCCAGCTCGCCGGCGACGAGCAGGGAGGGCGTGGCCACCTTGCCGCGGAAGTCGGCGGGCAGGGCGCGCGCGACCTCGACGGCGGTGGTGCCGACGTCGATCGCCAGCGTCATGCCGGGGGCGACCAGCGCGGCGGCGGCCCGGCCGATGGCGACCTTGGCCTCGCGCTGGGCGAGGGAGCGCTCGGCGTAGGGCGCCTCCTCGCCGGTGAGCCCCCGGGCGACGGTCAGCGCGGCGGCGCCGCCGTGGACGCGGCTGAGCTGCCCCCGCTTCTCCAGCTGGGCCAGGTCGCGGCGGACGGTCTCGGCGGACACGTCGAGCGCGGCGGCCAGGTCCTCGGTGGAGAGGGTCCCGGCCTGGTTCACCGCGGCGGTGATGCGGCGGTGGCGTTCCGCTGGCAGCATGGCGTCCTCGCTGACTGCATTCGTGGATGAATGACTGAACTTAGCCGAAAGTGTGGACCGCTGCCCGAATGGCGTCAAGGGTCGAACGGCTGGGCGAGCCGGAATCGTGACCAAAGAAGCGGACGGACCTGCCGCTGTGGTGGGCCGAGTTCTACGCGCCACTCCAGGAGGGCGCCGACACCGGCTCGCCCACCGCGATCCGCGCCGTGCCCGAAGGGATGCGCGACGGCGGCGCGGACGTCGCGCTGTGGTGGGGGCCCGAGTGCGACGGCTCGGACTTCCCGCGCGTGTGGACGTCCACCCGCGAGCAGGGCGGCGGCCGGGAGACCGCGCACCTGCCGGTGCTCCGCGACTTCTCGGGACGCTGAACGGCCCCCGCGGCGCCGCGCGGGCGGGCAGGTCACCCGGGGGAGGTCACCAGACCAGGACCGGCTTGACGGCGGCGCCGGAGCAGTGGTCGGCGACCGCCCTGTTGATCTCCGCGAACGGGTAGACCGTCACGAGGTCGCCCACCGGGAAGCGCCCGTCCGCCTGGAGCGCGAGCAGCCGGGGGATGAACCGCTCCGGCACCGCGTCGCCCTCGACACAGCCGCGCACCGTCTTGCCCCCGACCATGATGTCCCGCACGTCCACGGTCAGTTCGGCCTCCCCGAGGCCGACGACGACCAGCGTGCCGGTCGGCGCCAGCGCCTTGGCCGCGGCGGCGACGACGGACGGCACGCCGGTGGTGTCCAGCGCGTGCGTCGCGCCGCCGCCGGTGGCACCACGCACCGCCGCGACCAGGTCGCCCGCGTCCGGGTCGAGGGCCGCGTCCGCGCCGAGCCGCACAGCCAGGGCCCGGCGCCCCGGCCGCACGTCCACGGCGACGGCCCCGCGCACCCCGGCGGCGCCCGCCGCGAGCAGCGCGGCGAGCCCGACGGACCCGGCGCCGTAGATCACCAGGCGCGCGCCGGGCTCCGGCCGCAGCACGTTGAGCACCGCGCCCGCGCCCGTCTGGAAGCCGCAGCCGAGCGGCGCCGCCCGGGTGAGGTCGGCGCCGCGGCCGACGACCACCGCGTTGTCCGCGCTGGCCAGCGCGTGGCTCGCGAAGCTCGACTGGCCGAAGAACGATCCGGCCACCGGCGTGCCGTCGCGCCACATCGTGGCCGAACCGTCCGCGCGGCGGCCCGAGTTGTTCAGCAGCGCGGTCCGCTCGCAGTACGCGGTCCTGCCCGCGCGGCACAGGCGGCACGCGCGGCAGCTGCGGTAGCTCAGCACCACCCGGTCCCCCGGGCGCACGCCGCGCACGGCGCCGCCGACGCGTTCCACGACCCCCGCCCCCTCGTGGCCGAGGACGGCGGGCCCGGCCGGGGCCGCCGCCTTCGCCACCAGGTCGGTGTGGCACAGCCCCGCGGCGGCCACGCGCACCAGGATCTCGTCGGGGCGCGGGTCGTCGAGGTCGAGGGTCTCCAGGACGAACGGCGACCCGGGGGCGCGCGCCACCGCGGCGGTGATCCGCATGGCCAGTTCCTCCGCTGCGCGAGTGGGGGCGGTCAGGCTCTCTCCAGGAGGAAGTAGAAGTGCCGCCCGTTGTGGAGGACGAACTCGGCGTCGCCGTTCATGATGCCCATGAGGGTGACGTCGTCGACCCGTTTGAAGTGGTCGAGGACGGCCCGCCCGTCGTAGACCATGGTGGCGGTCACCTCACCGCGGAACTCGACGTTCCACAGGCTCGCCTCGCCCCTGCCCAGCTCGACGTTGGAGAACAGCTCACCGTTCTCGTCGTAACAGATGAGGGGTTTGGCGTCACTGAGAGAGTTGAACGACTTACCGTACCACCGGCAGCAGGCGAGCGTTCCGTTGAGGGCGTGGCCGGTGGCGAAGCCCTCGCCGCGCCAGCGGCCGAGGATGTCGCCCGCCGGTACGGGGTCGAGTCCGGCCCATATCCGGTCCAGCTCGTCGCTGGACACCCCGTCGCGCAGCGCGCGCAGTTGCTGGAAGCGGTTCCTGGCGTCGTAGCGGTTCATCCGCGTCCCTTTCCGGGCGGTCCGCGCCGCCCTCCGCTGGATGTCTTCCCGGCCGCGGCACCCCGCGCGACCTCCTCCCCCGGGGCTGACGGGGCGTCATCTGGGACGTGCGCCGTCAACATTTCGTGTGCGAACCCCTTGACGAGAGGGACATATGGTCGCACCATCTGTAAACGATTCCAGTCACTGAAAACGTTTACACCGATCCACCCAGGATCGGACGAACCACCCGTAAGGACTTCACGGTCCGTATACCGTCCACAGTCGAGGGGATGTCGGATGCCGAACAGCGGGCAGCACGGCGGCCAGCCGACCATCGTGTCGATAGCCGCCCACGCGGGCGTCTCCATCGCCTCGGTGTCCCGCGTGCTGAACGGCCAGGGCGCCCGCCGCGACACCACCGAGCGGGTCCGCCGCGCCGCCGCGGAACTCGGCTACGTGCCCAACGCCGTGGCCCGCTCCCTCAAGGACGGCAGGACGCGGCAGCTGACCTTCGCCATCCCGGACATCGGCAACCCCGTGTACGTCGCGATGGTCCGCGCGATCCAGGCCGTGGCCAAGGCCGCCGGCTACCGGCTGCTGCTGCACTCGACCGAGGCGGTCGCCGAGGACGAACTGGCCGTCCTGCGCAGCCTCGGCGACCGGACGAGCGACGGGCTGATCCTCGTCCCCATCCGCATCACGGACGACCACCTGCGCGCGCTGGAGAACGCGGCGGGCCCCGTCGTCGTCATCGGCTCGCTGCCGCCGGGGACCCCGGTGGACAGCGTGCGCGCGGACTCGGTGGCGGGCGCGGCGAGCGCCGTGCGCCACCTCTACCGCACGGGCAGGCGGCGCATCGCGTTCGTCAACGGCCCCGCCGACACCGTGCCGGGCGCCAACCGCGCCGAGGGCTACCGCGCGGCGCTCGCCGAGTGCGGCCTGCCGTACGACGAGCGGCTGGTGGCGCACACCGAGTTCGGCATCGCGGCGGGCACGGCGGCGGCCGAACGGCTGCTCGCCGAGCGCCCCGACGCGGTGTTCTGCGCGAACGACCAGCTGGCACTGGGCGCGTCCCACGCGCTGCTCTCCCGGGGGCTGCGCATCCCGGGGGACGTCGCGGTCGCGGGGATGGACGACAGCTCGCTCGCCCGCGCCGCCTGGCCGCCGCTGACCAGCGTGGACCTCGGCTCGTCCGAACGCGGGCGGCGCGCCGCCGAGCTGCTCCTCGACCGGCTCGGGGGCACGCCTGAGGGCGCCCCGCCAGGACCGCGCACCACCACCGCGCCGCCCCGCCTCGTCGTCCGCGCCTCCACGGCGCCGTCCGGCTGACCCTCGCCCGCCGAGCCGCCCCCACGAACCGACGCCCACGAACCGACGCCCACGAACCGACACCGTCCGAGCCGATCCCCAGTCCCCGACCCGTCACCATCCCCGAGCACGAGGTGCGCATGAGTCTCACCGCCCCCCGGGCCGACGCCGCCCCGGGCAGCCGCGGCGCCCCGCCCCCCAGAACCCCGGCCCAGCGCAAGCGCGCCCTGGGCCTCGACAGGGGAGCATGGTTCCTGCTGCTCCCGGCGCTCATACCGATCCTGGTGCTGAGCGTGGTGCCGCTGCTGTACGGCATATCCCTGGCCTTCACCGACTCCCAGTCCGGGCGCACCGAGTCCACCGAGTTCGTGGGCCTCGCCAACTTCGCCGACCTGCGGTTCGACAGCCTGTTCTGGGACTCCTTCCGCATCGGCCTCGTCTGGGCCGTCTGCGTCACCGCACTCCAGGTCCTCCTGGGCCTGGGCCTCGCGCTCCTGCTGGACCAGCGGCTCAGGTTCCGCTGGCTGGCCAGGACGCTGGCGCTCGTCCCGTGGGCGATGCCCGAGGTCGTGGTCGGCATCATGTGGCGCCTCGTCTACCACCAGGACGCGGGCGTGCTCAACAAGACGCTGGGCGACCTGGGCCTGCTCGGCCTGTTCGGCAACGGCGACAACGTGGACTGGCTCACCGACCTGGCCCTCGCCCTGCCCGCCGTGATCGTCGTGGGCGTCTGGGCGGGCATGCCGCAGACCACCGTCGTCCTGCTCGCCGGGCTCCAGAACACGCCGCACGAGCTGCGCGAGGCCGCCCAGATCGACGGCGCGGGGATCTGGCGGCGCTTCACCAGCGTCACGTGGCCCGCGCTGCGCCCGGTGGTCCTCGCCATCACCGCGCTCAACTTCATCTGGAACTTCAACTCCTTCGGCCTGGTGTACGTGCTGACGCAGGGCGGACCCGCCGGGGAGACGCGGCTGCCGAGCCTCTTCGTCTACGAGGAGGCGTTCACGTACGGCCAGTTCGGCTACGCGGCGGCGATGGGCCTCGTGCTGGTCGGCGTCATGGCGGTGCTGCTCACCCTGTTCCTGCGCAACCGCCTCAAGGAGGAGACCCCGTGAGCGCCGTCACCCCCGCACCGCGACGGCCCAAGGGCCGCACGCTCCGCACGGCGGCGGGCAGGACCGGGCAGTACGCGGCCCTGCTGTGCTACCTGGCGTTCCTCGCCTTCCCGCTGCTGTGGCTGGTCTCGACGTCCTTCAAGTCGCCGCAGGAGCTGGGCTCCATCGAGCCGACCTGGATACCGCGCGACCCGTCGTTCGACAACTACCGGGCGGCCTTCGACGCCCAGCCGCTGCTGCGCTCGGCGCTGAACAGCCTGCTGGTCGCGGGCAGCGCCGCGCTGATCGCCGTGGCGATCGCGATCCCGGCGGCGTACGTGATGGTCCGCTACGGCCGCTCGCGCGTCAGCCGGGCGGGGACGGGCTGGGTGCTGATCAGCCAGATGTTCCCGTTCGTGCTGATCATCATCCCGCTGTTCCTCGTGCTGCGGAACCTGCACCTCATCGACTCGCTGCCCGGCCTGGTCCTGGTCTACGTCGTGTGGAACCTGCCGTTCTCGCTGTGGATGCTGCGCGGCTTCGTCAAGGCGGTGCCGCAGTCCCTGGAGGAGGCCGCCGCCATGGACGGCGCGAGCCGCCTGCGCACGCTGACCCACGTCGTCCTGCCGCTGCTGGTCCCGGGTGTGGTGGCGACGCTGATGTTCTCGTTCGTCACGGCCTGGAACGAGTTCTTCTTCGCCCTGGTCCTGCTCAAGTCCCCGGAGAACCAGACGATGTCCGTGATCCTGACCCACTTCATCGGCGCCGAGGGCGTCGCGGACCTCGGGCCGCTGGCCGCCGCGGCCGTCCTCGCGACGCTGCCGAGCCTCGTGCTGTTCTCGCTGCTCCAGCGGCGGCTCGCCGGAGGCATGCTCGCCGGGGCGGTGAAGGGCTGATGCGCGCCACGAACCGGAAACGGAACCGCGACCGCGACCGGCCGCGTACCCGCGTCGCCGCCTGCGCCGCCGCCCTGTCCCTCGTCGCGCTGGCCGGCTGCGGCTCGGGCGACGGCGGCGCGGGGGACGGCACGGTCACCCTCGACTTCCTCAGCCTCGCCTGGCAGCAGGAGTCCGTGGAGGCCAACCAGGCCCTGGTGGACGAGTGGAACGCGACCCACCCCGAGACGCAGGTGCGGTACATCCAGGGCTCCTGGGACAACATCCACGACCAGCTCCTCACCTCCTTCATGGGCGGCGAGGCGCCGGACATCATCCACGACGACGCGTCCGACCTCACCGACTTCGCGTACGGCGGCTACCTCGCCGACCTCACGGACCTGCTCCCGGAGGAGCTGCGCTCCGACATACCCGAGGAGTCGTGGGGGACGACCACGTTCGACGGCGGGATCTACGGCGTCCCCTTCCTCCAGGAGCCGCGCGTGCTGATCGCCAACACGCAGCTCCTCGAACAGTCCGGCGTCCGGATACCGACCGCCGACGACCCGTGGACCTGGGACGAGTTCGAGGACGTCGCCGCGGACCTCACGCGGGACACGGACGACGACGGCCGCACCGACACGTACGGCGTCGCCTGGTCCATGCGCGAGCCCGTCAGCCAGTCCGTGAACCTCTCGCTGTCCACCGGCGGCGGGATCTTCCACCAGGACGACGAGGGGAAGAACGAGGTCCGCTTCGACGGCGACGACTCCGCCGTCGCCGAGCTGATCAACCGGCAGGTGAACGAGGACGGCACCGCGCCGGGCAGCAGCCTCGGCATGTCGGGCTCGGACACGCTGCCCGGCTTCTTCGCGGGCCGCTACGCGATGCTGCCGCTCAACTTCTCCTTCCGCCAGCAGGTGTCGCAGCAGGCGCCGGACGGGTTCGAGTGGTCCGTCCTGCCCATGCCGTCGGGCGGCGGCCCCGAGGGGCTCGCCCAGGGCGTCGCCCCGCAGACCCTGTCGGTGGCGGAGGACAGCGACCACCAGCAGGCCGCGGCCGACTTCATCGCCTTCCTCACCCAGGCGGACCACGCGGTGGAGTTGGCCCGGGGCGACTGGATGCTGCCGACGAGCAGCGCCGCCCTGGAGGACCCGTCGCTGAACACGGACGAGCTGGGCTGGAGCACCGGAGTGGCGGTGGCCGCGTATCTGCGGCCCTCGCCGGTCCTGGGGGTCCGGGGCTATCCGGAGTGGAAGGACAAGATCGCCACCCCCGCGTTCCAGCGGTTCTACGACGGCGGCTCCGACCTCGGCGACCTGCGCGAGGACCTGACCGAGGACGGCAATCGCATCCTGGACCGGTATCAACGCTGATGATGGCAGACAAGCCCAAAATATGACGGAACGGCCGGTGTCCACCCCCACGGGCACCGGCCCCCCTCCCCGCACCCGCACACCCGCACCACCGAGCAGTGAGCACGGAAGGCACATGAGCGCCAGCCCCGACAGCGTGTCGGCCCTTTCCGACCCGTCCCCCCGACCCGCGTCCCGCGCGGCCCCGCTCCCCAGGGCCCCGGGAGGCGACGACCTCCCGCCCGGGGTGCCGCCGCACCCCACCGCGGGCGAACGCGCGCGCGGCGCCCTCCTCGGCCTGGCCGTGGGCGACGCGCTCGGCGCCCCCGCCGAGAACATGAAGCCCTCCCAGATCCGCGCCCGCTGGGGCCGCATCGAGGGCTACGTCTCCGACGACCCGGCCGGTACGGACGACACCGAGTACGCCATCTTCTCCGCCCTCCTGCTCGCCGAGCACGGCGCCGCCCTGACCGTGGCGCACGTCGAGGCGGCGTGGCACGCGTGGATCGCCGACCGCGACGAGGGCCCGTTCCACGGCGCGGGCTTCAGCGAGCGCGGCACGCTGGAGAACCTGCGGCGCGGCCTGGCCGCCCCGATCTCCGCGCAGCACCGGCACGCCTGGAGCGACGGCCTCGCGATGCGCGCGGCGCCCTTCGGGGTGTACGCGGCGGGCCGTCCCGCCGAGGCGGCCAGGCTGGTCGCCATCGACGGCACGGTCTCGCACGACGGCGAGGGGATCTACGGCGGCCGCGCGGTGGCCGCGGGGGTGGCCGCCGCGATGGTGACGGACGACCCGGACGAGGTCGTACGGGCGGCGCTGTCCGTGGTCCCCGAGGACTCGTGGACGGCGCGCTCGCTGCACCGGGCGGTGGACGCGGCGCGGCGGGCGCGGCGCGACCCGCTGGCGACCGAGCTGTCCATGGAGCGGACGGTACGGTCCGCGACCGTCATCGGCGGCTACCCGTGGACCGACCTGGCGCCGGAGGCGGTGGGCCTGGCGTTCGGCGCGTTCACGGCGGCCGGCGGCGTGTTCGCCCCGGCGGTGCGGATGGCCGTCAACATGGGCCGCGACGCCGACACGACGGCGGCCGTCGCCGGTGCCCTGGCCGGGGCGCTGCGCGGCGAACGGGCCGTCCCGGTGCCGTGGGGGCGGCGGATCGGGCCGGTGCGCGGCAGCTGCCTGCCGTCCATGGCGGGGCGGCATGTCCTGGACGTCGCGGACCTGCTGCACGCCGCGTCGGAGGCCGCCGGGTCCAGGGAGGTGGCGGTGTGAGCGCCTTCGCCACGACGGGAACGCCGGACACGCCCGGCCCCGCCCCCGTCCCCGGTGAACCGCGGCGCGTCGAGGGCCTGCTGCTCGGCCTCGCGGCCGGTGACGCGGCGGGCTGGCCGTCCGGCCGGCACCGCGCGGCGCGGCTGCCGGAGTGGACGCGCCGCCTGACCCGCGAGCTGGACACCTTCGCCGAGCAGAACGCGACGACGACCCTGCCCGTCCCCATAGCGCTCAACCAGCCGCCCGAGCCGCTGCGGCTCGGCCCGTCCGACGACGCGGAGTGGGCGGCGTTCACCGCGCTCGCCGTCCTCTCGGCGCCGCCGGACGGCGCGCCGCCGCCGGACGACGGGCGGGTCCGCGCCGCCCTGGCCCACGCGTGGCAGGGCCTCGCCGACGAGGTCGCGGCGGCCACCGACCGGGCGGACGAGGTCGAGTCGGCGCAGATCCCCATGCGCGCGCGGATCTCCGTACGGGCGGGCCTCGGCAACCTGGCGGCGGGCCTGCTGCCCCCGGCGACCGGGCACGACAACCCGCACTACTTCGACGACGCGGCCTGCGTACGGGCCACGGTGCTCGCGACCGTGCACCCGGGCGATCCGGACGCCGCCGCCGACCTCGCCGAGTTCGACGCGCGCTACACCCAGGACGGCGACGGGGTGCACGGCGCGCGGGCCATGGCCGCCGCCGTCGCGGCGGCGCTCGGCGGCACGCCGGTGGACGAGTGCGTGGACGCGGCGCTGCGCCAGCTGCCCGAGGGGACGGAGATCCGGCGCAACGCGCTGCGGGCCGTCGGCCTCGGCAGGGCGGCCGTCGCCGCGCGCCCCGGGCAGCCGGGGAACGCGTTCGCGCTCGTCCCGGTGCTGGAGCACGAGATCGTCGACCACGTCTACAGCTACGGCATCGCGGCGGCCGAGACCGTGCCGGTGGCCCTCGCGGTGGCGACGGCCGCGGCGGGCGCGGTCGCCGAGGCGGTGCCGAGCGCGGCCTGCCTGTCGCGGGTCGCCGACTCGGCACCGGCGCTCGCGGGCGCGCTGACCGGGGTGCTGGGCGGCGCGGAGGCGCTGCCCGCCACCTGGCGCGACAGCTGCCGCGTCCTGGCCGGCTGCGCGCTCCCTGCCCTGGCGGGCACCGACCTGGTCGAGCTGGCCGGGCGGCTGGCCCGCGCGCCCCACCTGTCCCCCCTCACCGCACGTTCGGAAGGACACCCCGCATGAGCACCACGACCGACACGACGACCGGCACGAGCACGACGGCGTCGCCCCCCGCGCCGTCCCTGGAGTCCCGCGTCACCGGCGCACTCGTGGGCGCCGCCGTGGGCGACGCGCTCGGCGGGGCGGTGGAGGGCTGGAGCCCCGAGGCGATCGCGGAGCGGCACGGCGGCCGGGTGCGCGGCATCGTGGAGCCGTTCCACCGCGACCAGTGGCGCACGGCGCGGCCGATCGCGCCGTACCACAAGGGCGACGGGCATGTCACCGACGACACCCTGATGACGCACGCGCTGGTCCGCGTCTACGAGAAGGTGCGCGACCACCTGGACGCGTACGCCGTCGCCGACCACCTGGTGCCCGACCTCATCACGACGCCCCGGTGGATTCCCGAACTGGACGCGGAGGCGCTGCCGTTGCAGCGGATCTTCCTCGCGGAGAAGTGGATCGTCGCGCGCATCCACTACGGCCACGTGGACCCGCGCGAGGCGGGCGTGGGCAACATCGTCAACTGCGGCGCGGCCATGTACATGGCGCCGGTCGGCCTGGTGAACGCCGGGAACCCGGCCGCCGCGTACGCCGAGGCGCTGGACGTGGCGGGCGCGCACCAGTCGAGCTACGGGCGTGAGGCCGCGGGCGTGTTCGCGGCGGCCGTGGCGGCGGCCTGCAAGCCGGGGGCCACGCCGGAGTCGGTCGTGGGCGACGCGCTGGCGCTGGCGAAGGACGGCACGCGCGCGGCCATCGAGGCGGTCGCGGCGGCGGCGGCCGGGATCGACGGCTTCGAGGAGGCGCTGAAGCCGCTGCGGGAGGCCGTCGCGCCGTTCGACACGGTGGGCCCCGAGTACCGGCAGCCGTCGCTGGGGGCGCGCCGCCCGTCGCGGCTGCACGCGATCGAGGAGCTGCCCGTGGCGCTCGGCATGCTGCTGGTCGGCGGCGGCGACTTCGGGGAGACCGTGCTCGGCTCGGTGAACTACGGCCGGGACTGCGACTCCATCGCCACGATGAGCGGCGCCATCGTCGGCGCCCTGCACGGCGAGGACGCCGTCCCGGCGGAGTGGAGCGAGGAGATCGCGCGGGCCAGCAGGCTGGACCTGCGCGCCCCGGCCGGGGTGCTGGCGGGGGTGGCGCGCGAGGTGTTCGCGCGGGACACGCGGCGGCGCCGGGAGCACGAGGCGCTGTTCCACGCGATCGCGGGCGTGTGAGCGCGGTGACCGACGAGATCCGCCTCACCTGGGCGCAGCCGGAGGACCTCCTGGGCCACGAGCTGCGCCAGGCGGCGCAGGACGGCCGGGACGCGTCCGCCGTCGAACGGCGCTGGCGCGCGGCGGGCGGCCATCCGGCGCCCGAGCGCGCCGGGGCCTCCCCCGGCCCCGGCGACCCCGCGCTGCGCGCGCTCGCCGGGCAGTTGCTCGACGAACTGGCCCTCCTGCCGTCGCCGCTGGCCGCGGCCGAGCCGACCGCGCTGGACGCGATCCGCGCCGCCTGCCCCGACTGGCCCGCTCCCCCGGCCGCGCCCGCCGGGCCCGCCCCGCTGGAACGGCTGCACGCGGGCTGGCTCGGCAGGGCGGTGGGCTGCGTCCTGGGCAAGCCGGTGGAGAAGCTGCCGCTCGACGGCATCCGCGCCATCGGCAGGGCGACGGGCAACTGGCCGGTGCACACCTGGTTCACCGCCGAGGGCCTGCCCGCCGGCATCGCCGCCGCCCACCCGTGGAACCGCAGGTCGCGCGCCACCTCGCTGGCCGAGACCCTCGACGGCTGCCCGGAGGACGACGACCTCAACTACCCGCTGCTCGGGCTGCTCCTGCTGCGCCGCCACGGCCGTGACTTCACTACGGCGGACGTCGCGCGGCTGTGGCTGGACGAGCTGCCGGCCGGGCGTACGTTCACGGCGGAGCGCGTCGCGTACCGCAACCTGCTGGCGGGCGTCGAGCCGCCGCACACCGCGGCGTACCGCAACCCGTTCCGCGAGTGGATCGGCGCCGTGATCCGCGCGGACGTCTTCGGCTGGACCCACCCGGGCGACCCGGGGGCGGCCGCCGGACTGGCGCACCGGGACGCGGTGCTGACCCACACGGCGAACGGCGTGTACGGCGCGATGTTCGCCGCCGCGGCGGTCGCGGCGGCGGCGGGCGGCGGCACCGACGTGCACGGCTGCCTGCGCGCGGGCCTGTCCGTCGTCCCGCCCGGGTCGCGGCTGGCCGGTGCGGTCCGCTTCGGCGTGGCGGCGGCCGAGGAAGCGCGCGGCGGGGACTTCGACACGGTCGTGGACCGGCTGCACGCCCGCTACGGCGGCCACCACTGGGTGCACGTCCTGCCCAACGCCGCGCTGCTCGCCGCCGCGCTCACCCACGCGGACGGCGACTTCTCCGCGTCGGTCTGCCGCGCGGTGTCCGGCGGCTGGGACACGGACTCGAACGGCGCGACGGCCGGTTCGGTCGCCGGGCTGCTCGCCGGGTCGCCCGGCGCGCTGGACACGCGGTGGACCGCCCCCCTGAAGAACCGGCTCGCGACGAGCGTCGGCGGCTTCGACGGCGTCGGCTTCGACGAACTGGCCGCGCTCACCCGGGAGGTCTCCGCATGACCGCGAGGATCGCCGTCCTCGGCTCCTGCAACATGGACCTGGTCGCCTACGTCCCGACGGCGCCGCGCCGCGGCGAGACGGTGACCGGCACCGCGTTCCGCACCGTGCCGGGCGGCAAGGGCATGAACCAGGCGATCGCGGCCGCCCGCGCGGGCGGCGACGTCCTGATGATCGGCGCGGTCGGCGACGACGGCTTCGGCGGCGGCCTGCGCGCCGCGCTCACCGCCGCCGGGGTGGACACGGCGGGCCTGCGCACGGCCACAGGACCCAGCGGGACGGCCCACATCGTGGTGGACGACGACGGGGGCAACGCGATCGTCGTCGTCCCGGGGGCCAACGGGTCCGTGGCGGGCCTCGCCCCCGGCGACGAGGACCTGATCGCGAGCGCGGACACGCTGCTCCTCCAGCTGGAACTGCCCCTCGACGGCGTGCTGGCGGGCGCCCGCGCGGCGCGCGCCCACGGCGTGCGCACCGTCCTCACCCCGGCCCCCGCCAGGCCGCTGCCGGAAGAACTCCTGCGCCTCGTGGACCTGTTGGTGCCGAACGAGCACGAGGCACAGACCCTCACCGGGCACGCCGACCCCGGCGCGGCGGCCCGCGCGCTGCTCGACCTGGTGCCCGAGGTCGTGGTGACGCTCGGCGAGGCGGGCAGCCTGTACGCCGCGCGCGGCGCGGAGCCGGTGACCGTACCCGCCGTGCCGGTGCGCGCGGTGGACACGACGGCGGCGGGCGACACGTTCACCGGCGCGCTCGCCGTGGCGTCCGGCGAGGGCAGGCCGATGCCGGACGCCCTGGCCTGGGCGGCCGCGGCGGCGGCCCTGTCGGTGGGCCGCCCCGGCGCGTCGTCGTCCATGCCGGACCGGGCGGAGATCGACGCGTTCCGCACCGGCGCCGCGCATCCCGTTCCCGAGCACGAAGGCAGGACCGCCCGATGACCGCTCCCGCACCCCTGGAGGGCCTGCGCGTCCTCGACCTGGCGACGCTGTTCGCCGGTCCGCTGGCCGCGACGATGCTCGGCGACTTCGGCGCCGAGGTGGTCAAGGTGGAGCACCCGCGCCGCCCCGACCCGTCGCGCGGCCACGGGCCGGGCAAGGACGGCGTCGGGCTGTGGTGGAAGTTCCTCGGCCGCAACAAGCGGACCATCACCCTCGACCTGTCCACGCCGGGCGGCCGCGACGTGCTGCTGCGGCTCGCCGCCGGCGCGGACGTCGTGATCGAGAACTTCAGGCCGGGCACGCTGGAGCGGTGGGGCCTCGGCTGGGACGAGCTGTCGGCCGCCAACCCCCGGCTGGTGCTGGCCCGCGTCACCGGCTTCGGGCAGTTCGGCCCGTCGTCGCGGCGCCCGGGGTTCGGCACGCTGGCCGAGGCGATGAGCGGCTTCGCGGCCGTCACGGGCGAGCCGGACGGGCCGCCGACGCTGCCGCCGTTCGGCCTGGCCGACTCGATCGCCGCGCTGTCCACGGCGTACGCGGTGATGACCGCCCTCGCGGGCCGCGACCGCACCGGCGCGGGCCAGGTCGTGGACATGGCCATCATCGAGCCGATGCTGACGGTGCTCGGCCCGCAGGCCATCTGGTACGACCAGCTCGGCTACGTCCAGCCGCGCACCGGCAACCGCTCCACCAACAACGCGCCGCGCAACACCTACCGCACCGCCGACGGCTCCTGGGTCGCCGTCTCCACCTCGGCCCAGTCCATCGCGGAGCGCGTGCTGCGCCTCGTGGGCCGCCCGGAGTTCATCGACGAGGAGTGGTTCGCCACCGGCGCGGGCCGCGCGCGGCACGCGGACGAGCTGGACGAGGCGGTCGCCTCCTGGATCGGACGCCACGACCGAGCGCAGGTGCTGGCCGCGTTCGAGAAGGCCGAGGCGGCGATCGCGCCGGTCTACGACATCAGGGACGCGATGGCGGACGAGCAGTACCGGGCGCTCGGCACGTTCACCAGCGTCGAGGACGAGGAGCTGGGGCAGGTCACCATGCAGAACGTGCTCTTCCGCCTGTCCGGGACACCGGGCGGCATCAAGTGGGCCGGGCGCCCGCACGGCGCCGACACCGATGACGTCCTCACCGGCATCGGGCTGAGCGGCGAGGACATCGACCGCCTGCGCGCGGAGGGCGCGCTGTGAGCGGCACGCCGGGCGGCAGCAGCGTGCTGGCGCCGCGGGACGTCTTCCTGACGTGGCTGTACGTCCCCGGCGACCGCCCCGAGGTCGTCGCCAAGGCGCTGGGCTCGGGGGCCGACGTGGTGCTGGTCGACCTGGAGGACGCCGTGCCGTCCGGGCGGAAGGCGTACGCGCTGGACGCCACGGCCGACCTGCTGGCGGACCGCCACGACGTGCCGGTGCACGTCCGCGTGAACGCGCTGGACGGCCCGCTCGCCGCCGCCGAGGTGCGGCGGCTCGCGCCGCTGCCGGGGCTCGGCGCGCTGCGGCTGCCGAAGGTGAACGGCCCGGCCGACATCGCGCGCGCCGTCGCCTGGGCCGGACGGCCGACGCGGCTGTACGCACTGCTGGAGAGCGCCCTCGGCGTGGAGCAGGCGTACGCCGTGGCCACCGCGCACCCGGCGGTGTCCGGCATCGCGCTCGGCGAGGCCGACCTGCGCGCCGACCTCGGTCTGCGGGACGACGGCGGGCTGGCCTGGTCGCGCGGGCGCGTCGTCGTGGCCGCGCGGGCGGCGGGCCTGGCGCCGCCGCCGCAGTCGGTGTTCCCGGACGTGCGGGACACGGCGGGCCTCGCCAGGTCGTGCGCCGAGGGCCGTGCCCTGGGCTTCCTCGGGCGGACGGCGATCCACCCGCGCCAACTGCCGGTGATCCGGGAGGCGTTCCTGCCGACCGACGCGGAGGTGGCGGCGGCGGCCGAGATCGTGCGGGCGGCGGCGACGGACTCCGGCGCACTGGCGCTGCCGGACGGGCGCTTCGTGGACCCGGCGATCGTCGCGGGCGCGCACCGCACGCTGGCGCTGGCCCGGCACCGGGAGGGCTGAGCACGGCGGACGGAATCCGGTGGCGGGCGGCGCGCCCGGCGTTCTGGCGCCGGCCCCGCCTGCCGCACCCGTCACGCGGCCGGACTCCGCGGCGCGGCCCTCCTGTTCATCGCCGCTCCTGCCGGAGGCGTTCGCTTCGCCGCCGGCGCGCAGGACGACGACGCCACCCGGGCACGCCCCTGCCCGCGAACGGCCCCGGCCAGGCCGTGTCGTTCGGATCGTGGCGGGTCGGTCCGCGTCGTCGGACGCCGTGCGTCGCGAGGCACCGGATCGCCACGCGTACCGGGCACACCCGGGCGACGCGGTGACGCGGCGAGGTGCGGTGACCGGCGGCGCGTGCCAGGCACGATCCGCACGACACGGCCTGCGGCCATGTGACGCCCGGCATCCGGGAGAGCGCGCTCGGAGTGCTGCCCAGCCGGGGCGTCGCCGGGAAGCCGCCTCCACCGCCGGAGCGGGGTCAGCGGCGGCGCGTCCCGGTCCGGGGCGCCGAGGGGCGTGGTGTCCGCGCCGGGACGGCGCGGACCAGCGTCCCGAGCACCCGGTCGACCGCGTCGCCGCCCCGGTCGTCGGTGAGGTTGGTGAGCAGCCGGATCATCGTGCGCATCGCCGCGGGCGACCGGAAGAGCTGGCGGCTGACGAACGACGCGGCGGACGGGCGCGTCAGCATCGCGGCCCACACCGTCCCGAGCCGGTAGTAGCGCCCCGTACGGCGGTGGATCTCGCGCGGGTACTGGTGCAGGACGCGTTCGCGCCAGGCGGTGTCGGGACGTGCCAGGGCGTCGCCGACGATCTCGGCGGCCACCTCGCCCGACTCCATCGCGTACGGGATGCCCTCGCCGCTCCACGGGCTGACCATGCCGCCGGAGTCGCCGACGAGCACGAGGCCCCGCGTGTAGTGCGGCCTGCGGTTGTGCCCCATCGGCAGGGCGGCGCCGCGGACGGGCCCCTCCCCGTTCTCCTCGTCGCCGAGGCCCCACGCGGCGGGCAGGCCGCCGAGCCAGGTGTCGAGGAGCCGCCGCAGGTCGCCGCCGTCGGCGCCGGGCCCGGGGCGGCTGACGAGGCCGAGGCCCGCGTTGACCCGGCCGTCGCCCATCGGGAAGACCCAGCCGTAGCCGGGCAGGGCGGGGCCGCCGGGGCGGGCGCGCAGGTCGGACCAGACGTCGAGGTACGGGTCGGCGTGCTTGGCCGGGCTGCGGTAGTAGCGGCGGACGGCGGTCGCCATGGGGCGGCGCGGGTCCCGTTCGACGCCGAGGGCGACGGCGAGCCTGGCCGAGACGCCGTCGGCGGCGACGACGACGGGCGCGGCGCAGGTGACCGGCCGCTTCTCCGGGCCGACGACGGCCTCGACGCCGCTGACCCGCCCCGTCCGGTCCACGACGGGCGCGGTGACGCGCGCGCCGGTCCACAGCCGCGCCCCGGCGCGGACGGCCTGGCGGGCGAGGATGTCGTCGAAGTCGTGGCGGCTGCGGGTGAGCCCGTAGCCGGGGAAGCGGGTGCTCTCCGGCCAGTCCACCTCGACGGAGGCGCGGCCGGAGAAGAAGCGGACGCCCCGGTTGCGGTGCCAGCCCTCGGCCGAGGTGTCGATGCCCATGCGGTGGAGCTGCTGGACGGCGCGGGGGGTGAGGCCGTCGCCGCAGACCTTCTCGCGGGGGAAGTCCGACTTCTCCAGCAGCAGGACGTCGTGCCCCTGCCGGGCGAGGTGGTAGGCGGCGGACGACCCGGCCGGTCCCGCGCCGACGACGATCACGTCGGCGTCCGGGCCGCCCGCGGGCGCCGGGGCGGCGCCGGGCGGGGCGGGGGCGGTGGCTGCGGGGGGCGTGGTGTCGGTCACGGTCGCGGTCCTTTCTTACGGTGAGCACCGTGTGGGGGGGCACCGCCGGATGCGGGCGCCGGCCGGGGAGGCGGGGCGCGGCAGCCCGTACAGACTGGGACAAGATACCCGTCCGGTCCCGTGACAACCGGGCGACGACACAGCGAAGCGGCGGCCGGCGCGGAGGTTCCGCGCCGGCCGCCGTGGTCCCGGAAGGATCAGCGCTTCGGGGGGGTGTTCTTGTAGACCTGGACCGGGTCGGTCACGGCGACGGGCGCGGTGATCTCCTCGATGCGGGCCATGAGGTCCGCGTCGAGCTGCACGCCGGAGGCCTTGACGTTCTCGGTGACCTGCTCGGGCCGGGACGCCCCGACGATGGCGGCGGAGACGTTCGGGTTCTGGAGGACCCAGGCGATCGCGAGCTGGGCGAGGCTGAGCCCGGCCTCGTCCGCGAGCGGGCGCAGCTTCTGGACGGCCTCCAGCACGTCGTTGTCGAGGAAGCGGCTGATCATGTTGGCGCCGCCCTTCTCGTCGGTGGCGCGCGATCCGGCCGGCGGCTGCTGGCCCGGCAGGTACTTGCCGGTGAGCACGCCCTGGGCGATCGGCGACCAGACGATCTGGCCGAGGCCCAGCTCCTCGCTGGTCGGGATGACGTCCTGCTCGATGATGCGCCACAGGATCGAGTACTGCGGCTGGCTGGACACGAGCGGGACGCGCAGCTCGCGGGCGAGGCCGTGGGCGGCGCGGATCTGGTCGGCGGTCCACTCGGAGACGCCGATGTAGTGCGCCTTGCCGGAGTGGACGATGTCGGCGAACGCGGACATCGTCTCTTCCAGCGGCGTCGACTGGTCGAACCGGTGGGCCTGGTAGAGGTCCACGTAGTCGGTCTGGAGCCGGCGCAGGGAGCCGTTGATCGACTCCATGATGTGCTTGCGCGAGAGCCCGCGGTCGTTGGGACCGGGGCCGGTGGGCCAGTAGACCTTGGTGAAGATCTCCAGGCCCTCGCGGCGCTCGCCCTTCAGGGCGCGGCCGAGCACCGCCTCGGCGCGGGTGCCGGCGTAGACGTCGGCGGTGTCGAACGTGGTGATGCCGGCGTCGAGGGCGGCGCGGACGCACGCGGTGGCGGCCTCCTCCTCCACCTGCGAGCCGTGGGTGAGCCAGTTTCCGTAGGCGATCTCACTGATGAAAAGGCCACTGCGGCCGAGAAGACGGTGTTCCATGAACATTCAATCTACGCGTCCGTACGGGTGACTGTGCAGGTGGGCGGTGTCCGGTGGCCTGCGGTGGCCCGCCGGTCGCGCGGCGTGGCGGGCCCTGGATACCGCCGGAGGGTCTGTGGCGGGTGAACGCGGCGGCGCGGGCGGGGAGTTGCGGCTGCGCGGCGGGCCCGGCGGCGTGCGCGTTGGGGCCACCGGGTGAATCGCGGGGCGCGGCGGGCGTCAATCGGGTGGTTCTGCCCTGCTTGTTCGTGAAAGAGGCTTATTCCGGGGAACTGACGGACAGCAACCGATCGGAAGGACTCCCATGGGCGTGCGCACCTGGGTCCAGGACTGGCCCGTCTACCGGCAGCTGACCGGTGCGGACCCGCTGGGCCGCGGAGCCGCCGCGATGTCGCGCCGCACGGCGGGCCTGGAGGCGCGCACGGAGACGGCCGACCGCGTCGTGGACTCGGTCTGCCCCTTCTGCGCCGTGGGCTGCGGCCAGAAGGTGTACGTGAAGGACGAGCGCGTCGTCCAGGTGGAGGGCGACCCGGCGTCGCCGGTGAGCCGGGGGCGGCTGTGCCCGAAGGGGGCGGCGACGCTCCAGCTCGTCACCGGCGGGAACCGGCGGCACCGCGTCCTGTACCGGCGTCCGCACGGCACCGCGTGGGAGTCGCTCGACCTGGAGACGGCGATGGACATGGTCGCCGACCGCGTGGTGGCGACGCGCCGGGAGACATGGCAGTGGGAGCACGAGGGCGCGCGGGTGGCGCGGACGCTCGGCATCGCCTCGCTCGGCGGCGCGGTGCTCGACAACGAGGAGAACTACCTCCTCAAGAAGCTGTTCACGGGCCTGGGCGTCGTGCAGGTCGAGAACCAGGCGCGGGTCTGCCACAGCTCGACGGTCTCGGGGCTCGGCACGTCCTTCGGCCGCGGCGGCGCGACGACGTTCATGCAGGACCTCCAGAACGCCGACTGCATCGTCATCCAGGGCTCCAACTACGCGGAGGCGCACCCGGTCGGCTTCCAGTGGGTGATGGAGGCGAAGGCGCGCGGCGCGACGATCGTCCACGTCGACCCGCGCTTCACGCGCACCAGCGCCCTCGCGGACCTGCACGTGCCGATCCGTGCGGGCAGCGACATCGCGTTCCTCGGCGGCCTGATCCACCACGTGCTGGAGGAGGGCAAGGACTTCAGGGAGTACGTCCTCGCCTACACCAACGCGGCGGCGCTCGTCTCCGAGGACTTCCGCGACACGGAGGACCTGGCCGGCGTGTTCTCCGGATTCGACGGGGAGCGGCGGCACTACGACCCGGCGAGCTGGGCGTACGAGGGCGCGCCGGTCGCCTCCCCCACCGGTTCCCAGGAGGCGCAGCCGGACCGCCGCGCGCACCGTGTGGCCGTCGAGCACCGGGCGGGCGGCTCGGAGTCGCACGGATCGGGCGGCCAGGACGTGCCGCCGGTCCCCCACCGGGACGAGACGCTGACGCACCCGCGCTGCGTCTACCAGGTCCTCAAGCGGCACTACGCGCGCTACACGCCGGAGATGGTGGAGCGGGTGTGCGGGGTGCCGCGCGAGACGTTCGCCAAGGTCTGCGACGCGCTGACGTCGAACTCGGGCCCTGACCGCACCAGCGCGTTCTGCTACGCGGTGGGCTGGACGCAGCACACGGTCGGCGCCCAGTACATCCGCGCCGCGAGCATCCTCCAGCTGCTGCTGGGCAACATCGGGCGGCCCGGCGGCGGCATCCAGGCGCTGCGCGGGCACGCCAGCATCCAGGGGTCGAGCGACATCCCCACGCTGTTCAACCTGCTGCCCGGCTACATCCCGATGCCGCACGCCCCCGCCCACACGGACCTCGGCACGTTCATCGAGGCGGTGCGCGCGCGGAAGGGCTTCTGGGCCGAGATGCGGTCGTACGTCGTCAGCCTCCTGAAGGCGTACTACGGCGACGCCGCGACGGAGGACAACGACTTCTGCTTCGACCACCTGCCGCGCCTCACCGGCTCGCACAGCACGTACGACACGGTGATGGAGCAGCTCGCCGGTGTCTGCAAGGGCTACTTCGTCCTCGGCGAGAACCCCGCGGTCGGCTCGGCGAACGCGCGGCTCCAGCGGCTCGGCATGGCGAACCTCGACTGGCTGGTGGTGCGGGACTTCTCGCTGATCGAGTCGGCGACGTGGTGGCGCGACGGCCCCGAGATCGAGAGCGGCGAGCTGCGCACCGAGGACATCGGCACCGAGGTCTTCTTCTTCCCCGCCGCCTCGCACACGGAGAAGTCCGGGTCGTTCACGAACACGAACCGGTGGCTCCAGTGGCACCACGCGGCGGTCGAGCCGCCGGGCGACGCGCGCAGCGAGCTGTGGTTCGCGCACCACCTGCACCGGCGGATCAGGGAACGCCTCGCGGCCTCGGACGACCCGGCCGACCGCCTCTTCCTCGACCTGGCGTGGGACTACCCGGAGGCCGGGCCGTACGCGGAGCCGGACGCCGAGGCGGTGCTCGCCGAGATCAACGGGACGGGCCCCGACGGCGCGCCGCTGTCCTCGTACACCGAGCTGCGCGGCGACGGCTCGACGGCGTGCGGCTGCTGGATCTACTGCGGCGTCCGCGCCGACGGCGTGAACCAGGCGGCGCGCCGCAAGCCGCACACCGAGCAGGACTGGGTGGCCGCCGAGTGGGCGTGGGCCTGGCCGCTGAACCGGCGGGTGCTCTACAACCGCGCCTCCGCCGCCCCCGACGGCACGCCGTGGAGCGAGCGGAAGGCGTACGTGTGGTGGGACGGCGAGGCGGGCCGGTGGACCGGGCACGACGTGCCGGACTTCGTCGCCGACCTGCCGCCCGGCCACGTGCCGGACGAGGACGCGCGGGGCGTGGCGGCGCTGCGGGGCGACGACGCGTTCGTCATGCAGGGCGACGGGAAGGGGTGGCTCTACGCCCCGGCCGGGCTGGCGGACGGGCCGCTGCCGACGCACTACGAGCCGCAGGACTCGCCGTTCCCGAACGCGCTGTACCCGGAGCAGCCGCGTTCGCCGGTGCGGCTGCTGTTCCCGCACGAGGGGAACGCGTACCACCCGTCGGGTGACGCGCGGGGCCACGAGGTCTTCCCGTACGTGGTGACGACGTACCGGCTCACCGAGCACTTCACGGCGGGCGGGATGACGCGTTCGCTGCCGTACCTCGCCGAGCTGCAACCGGAGTTCTTCTGCGAGGTGTCCCCCGAGCTGGCGGCCGAACGCGGCCTCGACCACACGGGCTGGGCCACCGTGGTCACCGCGCGCGGCGCGATCGAGGCGCGCGTGCTCGTGACGACGCGGATGGCGCCGCTGCGCGCGGACGGCCGCACCGTGCACCAGATCGGGATGCCCTACCACTGGGGCCCGAACGGCTACTCGCGCGGCGACGCGGCGAACGAGCTGTCCGCCATCGTCCTCGACCCCAACGCGCACATCCAGGAGGTCAAGGCCCTGTCGGCGGACATCAGGCCGGGCCGCCGCCCCCGCGGCCCCGCCCTGCGGGAACTGGTGGCGGACTACCGGCGGCGCGCCGGGAGCGACGAGCGTACGGGCATGGAGGTCTGAGGCATGACGGCACAGGTGAGCGGGGACGGCCCGGCGGGCCGCCTGCTGTCGGGCCCCGAGCCCGACGTGGCCGCCGACGCGGGGCACGCGGACGCGCCGGCTCGGGTCGGCTTCTTCACGGACACGTCCGTCTGCATCGGCTGCAAGGCGTGCGAGGTGGCGTGCAAGGAGTGGAACGCCGTACCGGAGGACGGCCTGCTCCTGACCGGCATGAGCTACGACAACACCGGCGGGCTCGGCGCGTCGACATGGCGGCATGTCGCGTTCATCGAGCAGACGAAGCCGCTGGGCGGGCAGGAGGCGCACGTCGACCACTCGGGGATCGACGTGCTGGCGCTGGCGGCGCAGGGCTCGGGCACGCCCGTGGACCAGGCGGCGGTCAGCCCGACGACGCCGGGCCCGCCCTCGCCCGACGGGCGCACCGAGCTGCGGTGGCTGATGGCGTCCGACGTGTGCAAGCACTGCACGCACGCCGCGTGCCTGGACGTGTGCCCGACCGGGGCGCTGTTCCGGACCGAGTTCGGCACCGTCGTGGTGCAGGAGGACGTGTGCAACGGCTGCGGGTACTGCGTCCCGGCCTGCCCGTACGGGGTGATCGAGCAGCGTCCTGGCGACGGCCGCGCCTGGAAGTGCACGCTGTGCTACGACCGGCTCGGCGCCGGCATGGAACCGGCCTGCGCGAAGGCGTGCCCGACCGACTCGATCCAGTTCGGCCCGCTGGACGAGCTGCGGGAACGCGCCGCTGCTCGCGTGGAGCGGCTGCGGGAGACGGGCGTGCCGGACGCGCGGCTGTACGGCGCCGACCCGTCGGACGGGGTCGGCGGCGACGGGGCGTTCTTCCTGCTGCTGGACGAGCCTGAGGTCTACGGCCTGCCGCCGGACCCGGTGGTGACGACGCGCGACCTGCCGCGGATGTGGCGGCACGCGGGGCTGGCGGCGCTGGCGCTGGCCGCCGGGCTGGCGGGGACGTTCGCGGGGCGGGGGCGCGGCAGGTGAGGCGGGACATGCGGGACACGGCGCGGGTGCGGGCACAGGCGGGCGAGGAGACGCGGTGAGCGAGGCGAGGGTGACGCGCGACGGTCTGGCCGGTGAACGGCCGGGCCGGGACGCGCTGTTCGGCAACGGGATGGACGGCTCGGCGCGCAAGGCGCGGCGGCGGGGGCGCGGCGGGGAGCGGCGGCTCGTGCCGGACGCGGAGTTCACGTCGTACTACGGGCGGCCGGTGGTCAAGGCACCGGCGTGGGAGGCCGCCGACATCGCGGGCTACCTGTTCCTCGGCGGCCTGGCGGGCGCAGGCTCCGTGCTGGGCGCGGGCGCGGACCTGAGCGGGTGGCGGCGCACGGCGCGCGCGATGAAGCTCAGCTCGCTCGGCGCGGTCTCCCTGTCGGCCGCCGCGCTGATCCACGACCTGGGGCGGCCGGAGCGGTTCGTGAACATGCTGCGCGTCTTCAAGCCGACGTCCCCGATGAGCGTCGGCTCGTGGCTGCTGGCGCTGTACGGGCCGCTGGCGGGCGCGGCCGCCGCCTCGGACGTGACGGGGCTGCTGCCGCGCGCGGGCCGCGCGGCGGCGCTCGGCGCGGCCGCGGTGGGCCCTGCGGTGGCCACGTACACGGGGGTGCTGCTGGCTGACACGGCGGTCCCCGCCTGGCACGAGGGGCACCGCGAGATGCCGTACCTCTTCGGCGCGTCTGCGGCCGGCGCTGCGGCGGGCATGGCGCTGCTGGCCGGGCCGCGCGCGGAGAACGGGCCCGCGCGGCGTGCGGCCGTGCTCGGCACGGCGGCCGAGCTGGTCGCGATGCGGGCGCTGCGGCGGCGTACCGGCGTGATCGCCGAGACGTACGCGGCCGGTACGGCCGGGCGGCTGCTGCGGGCGGCGGAGGGCCTGGGCGTGGCGGGGGCGGCGGGCGCGGCGCTGCTCGGCGGGCGGAGCCGGGCCGCGGCGGCGCTCGGCGGCGCGGCGCTGCTGGCGGCGTCGGCGTGCACGCGGTTCGGGATCTTCCACGCCGGGACGGCGTCGGCGCGCGACCCGAAGTACACCGTGCTGCCGCAGCGCGAGCGGCTGGCGGAGCGGGCCGAGGAGGCGGGCCGGGTGGCCGCCCTGGGCGACTGACCCTACGATGACACGAGTGGCGTAATCACCGCATATGAGGCGAATGCCGGGTATGCGCCGTAGGCCACCAGTCGACGTCTGCCCGTGTCCCGTCACGGACGCCCCGGGAGGTAACTGTGAAGGCGGTTGTGTACCAGGAGCCCTATTCGGTCGCCGTGGAGGATGTCGCGGACGCCAGGATCGAGGCGCCCACCGACGTCATCATCAAGATCACCACCACCGCCATCTGCGGCTCCGACCTGCACATGTACGAGGGCAGGACGGGCGCGGAGCCCGGCATCGTCTTCGGCCACGAGAACATGGGCGTCGTCGAGGAGGTCGGCGCGGGCGTCGTCAGCGTGAAGAAGGGCGACCGCGTCGTCCTCCCGTTCAACGTCGCCTGCGGCTTCTGCAAGAACTGCCTCGCGAACAAGACGGGCTTCTGTCTCACCGTCAACAGCGGCTTCGCGGGCGGCGCGTACGGCTACGTGTCGATGGGCCCCTACCGGGGCGGGCAGGCGGAGTACCTGCGGGTGCCGTTCGCCGACTTCAACTGCCTCCAGCTGCCCAAGGGCACCGAGCACGAGGACGACTTCGCGCTGCTGGCCGACATCTTCCCCACCGGCTACCACGCCACCGAGCTGGCCGGGGTCTCGCCCGGCGAGTCGGTCACCGTCTTCGGCGCGGGGCCCGTCGGACTGATGGCGGCCTACTCGGCGTTCCTGCGCGGCGCGTCGCGCGTCTTCGTCGTGGACCGCCAGCCCGACCGGCTGCGGCTCGCCGAGCAGATCGGCGCCACCCCGATCGACTACACCCAGGGCGACACGGCCGAGCAGATCAAGGACCGCACCGGCGGCGAGGGCACCGACAAGGGCATCGACGCGGTGGGGTACCAGGCGACGGTCCGCGAGGGCGAGGAGCAGCCCGCGATCATCCTCAACTCGCTGGTGGACTGCGTGCGCGCGACCGGCGCCCTCGGCGTCGTCGGCCTGTACGTGCCCGCCGACCCCGGCGGCCCCACCGAGTCCGCGAAGAACGGGCAGCTCGTGTTCAGCATGGGCCGCTTCTTCGAGAAGGGCCTGCGGATGGGCACCGGCCAGGCCAACGTGAAGTCGTACAACCGGCAGCTGCGCGACCTGATCGTCCAGGGGCGCGCGACGCCGAGCTTCGTCGTCTCGCACCGGCTGCCGCTCGACCAGGCGCCGATGGCGTACGACCGGTTCGACAAGCGCGAGGACGGCTGGACGAAGGTGCTGCTGAAGCCGTCGATGGACGGCGACGGCTGACACGGGCGCCACGGGACGGGCGGGGCCGCCGGGACGGGCGGCCCCGCCCGTCCGCCGTTCGTGTGACGGACGCCACGTAGGCTGTCCGGCATGGCAGAGGATGAACCGGCCCGGCCCCCGGCGGTGCGGGCCCGCGGCCTGTGGAAGGGATTCGGCGGACGGCTCGCCGTGAGCGGCGTGGACCTCGACCTCCCGGCCGGCCGTCTCGTCGGCCTCGTCGGGCCGAACGGGGCGGGCAAGACGACGACGCTCGCCATGATGACCGGCCTCCTGCGCCCCGACTCCGGCACCGTCGAGACGGCCGGGCACGACGTGTGGCGCACCCCGGAGCTGGTCAAGCCGAGGATCGGCCTCCTCCCCGAGGGACTGCGCCTGTTCGAACGGCTCACGGGCCGCGAACTGCTCACCCACCAGGGCGTCCTGCGCGGCCTGCCGTACGACGAGGTGACGCGCCGCGCCGACCGGCTCCTGGACGTGTTCGGACTGGCGCAGGCGCAGCACACGATGGTCGTGGACTACTCGACCGGCATGCGCAAGAAGACCGGTCTCGCCGCCGCGCTGCTGCACAACCCCGACGTCCTCTTCCTCGACGAGCCCTTCGAGGGCGTGGACCCGGTCTCCGCGCAGGTGATCCGCGACGTGCTCGCCCGGTACACCGCGTCGGGCGGGACGGTCGTGCTGTCCAGCCATGTGATGGAGCTGGTCGAGTCGCTGTGCGACTGGGTCGCGGTGATGGCGGGCGGGCGCATCAGGGCCGCCGGGCCGCTCGCCGGCGTACGGGGCGCGGCGCCGACGCTCCAGGCCGCGTTCCTCGGCCTGGTGGGCGCCCAGGACAGCGGCGGCGGCGCCAGGCTCGACTGGCTCGGAGGCACGCGATGACCGTCCCGTCCCCCACCCGCCCCTCCCCCGCCGGAACCTCCCCCGCCACCGGGACGCTCTCGCTGCCCGCCGTCGCGGGGGTCTTCGCCCGCCTCAAGCTGAGCCTCCTGCGCAACGGCGCGCGCCAGTCCACCGGCCGCTCCGCCGCGTTCCTCGCGACGCTCGTCCTGGCCACCCTGTTCGGCCTGCTGGCGCTGCTCGGCCTGTCCGTGCTGCGCGGCCACCGGAACGCCGCCGACGTGGGCGTCACGCTGACCGCCGTCCTGGCGCTCGGCTGGGCGTCCCTGCCCATGTTCATCGGCGCCGCCGACGAGACGCTGGACCCGGGGCGGCTCGCGATGCTGCCGCTGCGGCCCCGGCAGATGATGACCGGGCAGCTCATCGCGTCCGTCATCGGCCCGGGACCGCTGTTCACGCTGCTGGTGCTGCTCGGCATCGCCATCGGGACGGCGCGCGGCCCGGCGGGGACGGCCGCCGCCGTGCTCGCCGTTCCCCTGACGCTGCTGCTGTGCACCGCCCTGTCCCGCGCGATCGCCACCGCCAACGCCCGCCTGCTGAGCAGCAGGCGGGGCCGCGACCTGGCCGTCCTCAGCGGCGTCGTCGTGGTCGCCGCGCTCCAGCTCTTCAACGTCGCCGTGTCGCGGCTGTCGGAGAACGAGACGCTCGCGCCGTTCGAGGACACCGCGGCCGTCCTGCGCTGGCTGCCGCCCGCCACGGCCGTCGAGGGCGTCAGGGCGGCGGGCGACGGCGCGTACGGCACCGCGCTGGCCGCCCTGGCGGCGACGGCCCTGGTGACGCTGCTGCTGGTGGACTGGTGGCGGCGCGGCCTGACCCGCCTGATGACGATGCCGGACGCCTCGACCTTCCAGACCGCGCCCGACGGCGGCCCCGCCCGTGCCGCCGGGGGTGGCCTCGCCGCGCGCCTGTCCCGCGGCCGGGACGGCGCGATCATGCTGCGGGCGCTGCGGTACGCGTGGCGCGACCCCAAGTCGAGGATGGGCTGGACGCTGGCGCTCGGCATGGGCGCGCTGATGCCCGTGATCCTCGCGTTGCAGGGCGGGGGCAACGTGCACAGCGCCCACTGGGCGGCGGCGCTGCTCGGCCTACAGATGTACAACCAGTTCGGGCAGGACTACAGCGGCTTCTGGCTGGTGGCCCAGACGATCGGCACGCCCGCCGACGCGTTCGCCGAGCTGCGCGGGCGCGCGCTCGGGCTGTCGCTGGTCGCGCTGCCTTACCTCCTGCTGGTCACGGTGCTCGCGGCGTGGCTCGCGGACGACTGGGGCGGACTCGCGGAGGCGGCGGGGATCTCGCTGTCGGTCTTCGGCGCCATGGTCGCGTCGGGCGCGGTGGCGAGCGCGCGCTTCCCGTACTCGATCCCGGAGGACAACGCGATGAAGAACGTCGCGCCGGGGCAGGGCGGTCTCGCGTGGGCCGGGATCGTCGCCGGGGCGCTGTGCTCGGCCGTCCTGTCGGCGCCGGTGATCGGCGCGGCGGTCTGGCTCGGCACGTCAGGCGGCGCGCTGTCGGCGCTCGTGCTGCCGCTGGGGCTCGGCTGGGGCCTGCTGGTCGCCTGGGGCGGCCTGCGGGTGGCGGCGCCGCTCACCGCCGCCAGGCTGCCGGAGATCTTGACGGCAGTGAGCAGGGCCTGACAGCGGTGAGCAGGGCCTGAGGCCGCGCTGCTCGCGGCGGTCCGGTGCCTTGCGACCGCACGCACCCGCGGGCGCCCCCGGCCGCCAGTGGGCCCTTGGGTCTGTCCGGCGGGTCTTGTCACGGCTCACGGCTCCCCAGCCTGACGGGAGGTGCCCCCACGCCGGACGTCGCGAGACAGACACGATCCGCCGGAGAGACCTCAGGCGGCCTGGCTCGGGCTGAGCTGTGCGTACAGGCCGCCGAGCGCGACGAGTTCGTCGTGCCTGCCGACCTCGCGGACATGGCCCTGGTCCATCACCACGATGCGGTCGGCGCCCCGGATGGTGGACAGCCGGTGCGCGACGACGAAGACGGTGCGGCCCGCCATCAGGCGGCCGAGCGCCTCCTGCACCAGCGCCTCCGAGCGCCCGTCGAGCGCCGAGGTCGCCTCGTCCAGGATCAGGACGCGGGGGTCGCGGATCAGCGCGCGGGCGATCGCGAGGCGCTGCCGCTGCCCGCCGGACAGCATCGCGCCGCGCTCGCCCACGAGGGTGTCGAGACCGTGCGGCAGGCGCTGGACGAACTCCCAGGCGTTCGCGGCGCGCAGGGCCTCGGCCAGGGCGTCGTCGTCCGTGTGGTCGAGGCCGTAGGTGACGTTCTCGCGGATCGTGCCGTCGAAGAGGACGGGCTCCTGCGGCACCACCGAGAGGAAGCGGCGGTAGGTGCGCAGGTCGAGCCCGGCCGCGTCCGTCCCGTCGAGCAGGATGCGCCCGCCGGTCGGCCTGATGAAGCCGATCAGCAGGTTCAGGACGGTGGACTTGCCCGCCCCCGAGGGGCCGACCAGCGCGATGGTCTCGCCCGGCCTGGCGGACAGGTCGAAGCCGCTGATCGACGGCTCGTCGGTGCCCTCGTAGCCGAACTCGACGTCCTGGAAGTCGATCCGGCCGTGCAGCTCGGGCAGTTCGCGCTTGCCCGCGTTGGTCTCCAGGTCGGGCGCCTGGAGCACCTCGCCGATGGAGCGGACCGATTCGAGGCCCTTGCTGAGGATCGGTGTGAGGCCCATCAGCGCGTTCATGGACGCGGTGAGGGTGGTGAAGAAGGTGCTGAGCATGACGATGTCGCCCGGTGTCACGTCGAGCCAGCCGTGGTAGGCGACCAGCGCGGCGCCGATGAGGCAGACCATGCCCAGCGCGTTGAGCATGATCCAGGCGAGCGAGCCGATGCGGCCGTTGAGGATGTCGAGGCGCTGGCCGGCGCTGCGCAGCCGCGTGAGGGCGCCGTCCACGCGGCCCAGGGCCGTGCGCTCCAGGCCGTGGGCGCGGGTGATGTGGATGAGGCTGGTCATCTCGGTCACCCGGGAGGAGACCAGCTCCACCTCGCGGCGGAACGATTCGTTGTGGGTGCGCACGCGGCTGCGGAGGAAACGTATCAGCAGCGATGCGGCGGGGACGACGACGAGGAACACCGGCAAAAACACCGGGGCCTTGAAGCCGATGACGACCAGGCCGCCGATCAGCGTGGTGATCGCGCCGAGGCCCAGCTCGGCGGTCTGCCGGGCGCTCTCCTCGATGGCGTCCACGTCCCGGACGACCTTCGCCTGGAGGACGCCCGCGCTCACCTTCGAGTGGTAGCCGATGGAGAGTTCCTGCATGCGCCCGCACAGGGCCGAGCGCAGGCCGGTGCCGACGCGCCGGATGCTGCCGCTCATCAGGCGGGCGAAGCCCACGGTGGCCGGGTAGTTGGCGGTGAACATCACCGCGAGGACGGTCGCGTTCATCCACAGCTCACCGAGCGGGCGGTGCTGGACGACGATGTCGATGATGTTCGCGGTGATCAGCGGGAGCAGCCACAGCGGGCTGTGCCGCACGCAGAAGACCGCCACTGCGGCGATCAGCCGGGCACGGTAGGGCCGGAAGAGGTAGGCAAGAGTACGGACCGGGTGTTCGCCCTGGTAGCGATGGTCGGAGGGGTTGCCTTGTGCAGCGGGGTAGAGCGCTTTCTGCATGGGGAGAAGTCAACTCCCACGCCAAGCGCCGGAGCAAGTCGGTTCCACGGTCGGCGCGTGCGGGATTCCCCACTCCGCGGGCCGTGTCGTCGCGCGACGTCGCTCCGGTGACGTTCCCGGAGGATAGCCCATGACCGCGCCGCGGGGAAGAGGTCCGGCCGCGCCGACCCAGCGGATGGCGCCGCGCGGCAGCAGCGCGTGAACTCGCCATGCCCGGTCGGCGATCCAGGTCACGCGCGGACGGACCGTCGAACCGGGCGGCGCGCGGGCCGGCGCTCTCCGGAGGCCGTGCGGCGCCGCGAGCCAGTCGGCCGTGGCCGCGAACGCCTGGGCCGACGCCTCGTCGAGGTCCGCGTAGAAGTTGAGGGTGACGGTGCCGGGGGCGGGGTCGAGCGTGCGCCCCGTCACGGTGGCGCTCTCCTTGCGGTGCGGTGCCCGGCCGTCCTCCGCCCCGGGGGCGCCCGCTGGAAGGGCGGGGCGACCTGGGCTTTGTACGCTGCTGGGGCCGCCGGGCCGCCCTGGCCCCCGGCCGTACGAGTGAGGAGCGAGTCGCGTGAGTGCAGCACCTGTGCGTTTTGGGCTGGTCGGCAGCGGATGGCGGTCGGAGTTCTTCGTCCGGCTGGCGAAGGCCCTGCCGGAACGGCTCACCGTGACCGGCGTGGTGACGCGGTCCACCGGTCGGGCGGCCGAGGTCGAGGCGGCCTGGGGCGTGCCCGCGTACCTGTCGGCGGCGGAGCTGGTGCGGGCCGGTGAGGCGCCGGAGTTCGTGGTGCCGTCCGTGCCGTGGCCGGTGACGCCGGAGTCCACGCGTGAACTGGTCGCGCTGGACGTGCCGGTGCTGGCCGAGACGCCGCCCGCGCCCGACCTGGCGGGGCTGCGCGACCTGTGGCGCGACACGGGCGCCAGCGGCCTCGTGCAGGTGGCCGAGCAGTACAACCTGATGCCGGGGCACGCGGCGCGGCTGGCGCTGGTGCGCGAGGGCGTGATCGGCGAGGTGACGTCCGTCCAGCTGTCGTCCACGCACCTGTACCACGCGGTGTCGCTGATCCGGCACCTGCTGGGCGTGGGCTTCGCCCCGGCGACGGTGAGCGCGGGCGCGTTCACCGCCCCGCTGGCCGACCCGCTCTCCCCGAAGGGCTGGTCGGACGACCTGACGCCGAAGGACGCGACGACGACGATCGCCACGCTCGACTTCGGCGGGCGGACGGGCCTCTACGACTTCACGGACAACCAGTGGTGGAACCCGCTGCGCGCCCGCCGGGTGGTCGTGCGCGGCTCGCTCGGCGAGATCGTGGACGACACGGTGGTGCGGATGGCGGACCCGCGCACGCCCGTCGAGTCGCCGCTCGTGCGCCGCGCCACCGGCGTGGACCTGAACCTGGAGGGGCGCGAGCTGCGGCACATCAGTTTCGAGGGCCGGGTGGTGCACCGCAACGAGTTCACCGGCGCCGGGTTCTCCGAGGACGACCTGGCCGTGGTGGACCTGCTGTGCCGGACGGGCGCGTGGGTGCGCGGCGAGGGGGAGGCGCCGTACCCGCTCGCGGAGGGCTGCCAGGACCACCTGCTCGGCCTCGCGATCGACGAGTCGGCGCGGACGGGCAGGCCCGTGGTCACCGGGCGTGAGGAGTGGGCGGACTGACGGCCGTCCGGCGGGCGTCCCCCGGGCGTCCGCCGGGGCCGGTCCCGGGCCCCCTATTACTTTTGCTTTCGGCGCGGGGGCGGCCGTCGTGCGTCGGCTGAGGGGGCACCACCAGGATCTCCGCGACCAGCTCGCCCGCCTGATCGCGGCCCTCGACCAGGGCGAGGCGGCCGGTGCCGCGGCGCCCGAGGGGCTTGCGGAGCAGCTGCGGAAGCACTGCCTGGCGTGCTGCTACGGGCTGCACCTCCACCACACGCGCGAGGAGGGCGCGTTCACCCAGTTCGAGCGGCAGTACCCGGCGCTCGTCCCCGCGATGGCACGGCTGCGGGAGGAGCACCGCGTCGTCGCCGGCGCGCTGACCGCCTTCGAGGCCGAGCTGACGGCGGCGGACGGCGGGAAGGACGTCACGCGGATGCGGGAGGGCCTCGAACGGCTGGTGGCGGGCCTGGAGGAGCACTTCGCGTACGAGGAACGCGAACTGCTCGCCGCCGTCGGCTGACCCGCTCAGGCGCCGGTGGGCGTGCCGGTGGGCACGATCCGGCCGCTCACGGACCCGAGGCCCACGCGTACGCCGCCGGGACCCGGCGCGGTCGCGCCGATGACGACCTCGTCGCCGTCCCGCAGGAACGTCCTGGTCTCCCCGCCCGGCAGCTCCAGCGGGACGGCGCCGCCGCGCGTCAGCTCGATCAGCGAGCCGCACTCCCCGGCGCCGGGGCCGCTCACCGTGCCGGAGGCGAACAGGTCGCCGGTGCGCACGTGCGCGCCGCCCGACGTGAGGTGCGCGAGCTGCTGCGCGGCGGTCCAGTACATGGCGGAGAACGGCGGCCTGGCGATGGGGTGTCCGTTGAGCGTCACCGTCAACTCGATGTCCAGGCCCCACGGTTCGCCGCCCGTGTCGTCGAGGTACGGCAGCGGGCGCGGGTCGCGTGGCGGCGGCGCCACGCGGGCGTGGCCGAGCGCGGCGAGCGGCACGACCCAGGGGGACACGGACGTGGCGAACGACTTGCCGAGGAACGGCCCGAGCGGCACGTACTCCCACGCCTGGATGTCGCGCGCCGACCAGTCGTTGACCAGGCAGACGCCGAAGAGGTGCCGTCCGGCGTCCGCCAGCGGGACGGGGCGGCCCGGTGTGGAGGGCGTGCCGACGACGAAGCCGACCTCCGCCTCGATGTCGAGCCGTTCGGACGGGCCGAGGGTGACGACGCCGTCCGCGGTGCGCCGCTGGCCCGTGGGGCGGGCGACGGGCGTCCCGGAGACGGCGACCGTGCCCGACCTGCCGTGGTAACCGATCGGCAGGTGCTTCCAGTTGGGCGTCAGCGGGTCGCCGTCGGGGCGGAAGAGGCGCCCGAGGTTCCTCGCGTGGTGCTCGCTGGAGTAGAAGTCCACGTAGTCGGCGACGGTGAACGGGAGGGTGAGCGTCACCTCGCCGGCCGGGCGCAGCAGGGGCTCGACGGCGGGGCGGTGGCGGTCGTCGGTGAGCCAGGCGGTGAGCGCCGCCCTGACCTCGGCCCACACGGCCGGTCCGGCGCCGAGGAGCCCGTCGAGGGTGCCGGACGCGAACAGCGCGGCGCGGTGGGGGAGGAGGGCGGCCGTGGCGGCGGTGAGGTCGAGGACGCGGTCGCCGACGGCGGCGCACGCGCGGCGGCCGGGGAGCCCTGCGGCGCGGAAGCTGCCGTACGGCAGGGTGTGGACGCCGAAGGGGTGGTCCGCGGGGACGCCGTGCCAGGCGCGTGCGGCGGTCACCTGGCGCCGCCCGCCCAGCTCCACGCGTACCGCCCGTCGTCCGTGACGGCGCCGCCCTCGCCCAGTTCGAGCGGGCGGAACGTGTCGACCATCACGGCGAGTTCGTCGAAGAACTCGGCGCCGAGCGACCGTTCCACCGCGCCCGGCTGCGGCCCGTGCGCGTGCCCGCCGGGGTGGAGGCTGACGGAGCCCTGGGCGATGCCGCTGCCCTTGCGGGCCTCGTAGTCGCCGCCGCAGTAGAACATCACCTCGTCCGAATCGACGTTGGAGTGGTAGTACGGCACGGGGACGGCGAGCGGGTGGTAGTCCACCTTGCGGGGCACGAAGTTGCAGATCACGAAGTTGCCGCCCTCGAAGACCTGGTGCACGGGCGGCGGTTGGTGGACGCGGCCGGTGATGGGCTCGAAGTCGGCGATGTCGAAGGTGTACGGGTAGAGGCAGCCGTCCCAGCCGACCACGTCGAACGGGTGGGTCGGGCAGACGTAGCGCGTGCCCGTGACGCCGCCGTCGCCCGGCCTGGAGGAGCGGTGCTTGACCAGGACCTCCACGTCGCTGCCCTCGGCGATCAAGGGCTCGGTGGGCCCGTGCAGGTCGCGTTCGCAGTACGGGGCGTGTTCGAGGAGCTGGCCGTGGCGGGACAGGTAGCGGGCGGGCGGGGCGATGTGGGAGTTGGCCTCGATGACGTAGCAGCGCACCGGGCCGGGGCCGGTGGGCAGCCAGCGGTGCGTGGTGCCGCGCGGCAGGATCAGGTAGGTGCCCGGCCGGACGTCGAGGGCGCCGAAGACGGTCTCGACGGTCGCGGTGCCCGCCTCCGTGTAGACGCACTCGTCGCCGAGCGCGTTGCGGTACAGCGGGCTCGGGGCGCCCGCGACGACGTACGAGATGCGGACGTCGGCGTTGCCCAGCACGAGGCGGCGGGCCGTGACGGCGTCCAGGTTCTTGGCCTCCGCGTCGTCGAAGAGCAGGGGCAGCCTGAAGTGGCGAGGCAGCAGCGGGGAGTTGGGGGTGGTGGTGAGGTCGCCCGGCGGCCAGGGGGTGGCGTCGGTGATCGCCGAGGGGACACCCGTGTGGTAGAGCAGCGAGGAGTCGGACGAGAAGCCCTCCTCCCCCATCAGCTCCTCGTGGTGGAGCCCGCCGCCGGGCCGCGGGTGCTGGGTGTGCCGCTTGCGCGGCACGTCGCCGATGCTGCGGTAGTGGGGCATGGCACCTCCGGGGCGTCGCGGTGGTGTGGGGGCGGCTCAGAAGTTGCCGCGCTTGGCCTGCTCGCGCTCGATGGCCTCGAACAGTGCCTTGAAGTTGCCCTTGCCGAAGCCGAGGGAACCGTGGCGTTCGATGAACTCGAAGAAGACCGTGGGCCGGTCGCCGACCGGCTTGGTGAAGATCTGGAGCAGGTAGCCGTCCTCGTCGCGGTCCACGAGGATGCCGCGGGCGGCGAGTTCCTCCACGGGGACGCGCACCTCGCCGATGCGGGCGCGCAGTTCGGGGTCGGAGTAGTACGTGTCGGGGGTGTTCAGGAACTCGACGCCCTTCGCGCGGAGCGTGTCCACGGTGGTGAGGATGTCGTTGGTCGCCAGCGCGAGGTGCTGGGCGCCGGGGCCTTCGTAGTACTCAAGGAACTCGTCGATCTGCGAGCGCTTCCTGCCGACCGCCGGCTCGTTGAGCGGGAACTTCACGCGGTGGTTGCCGCTGGCGACGACCTTGCTCATCAGGGCCGAGTAGTCGGTGGCGATGTCGTCGCCGATGAACTCGGCCATGTTGGTGAAGCCCATGACGCGGTGGTAGAAGTCCACCCACTCGTCCATGCGGCCGAGTTCGACGTTGCCGACGACGTGGTCCAGCGCCTGGAAGACGCGGCGCGGCTCGCCGTCCGGCTTGACGTACCCGGACGTGCGGGCGGCGTAGCCGGGCAGGTAGGGGCCGTCGTAGCGCGAGCGGTCCACGAGGCTGTGGCGCGTGTCGCCGTAGGCGGCGATGGCCGCGACGCGCACGGTGCCGTGCTCGTCGGCCAGGTCGTGCGGCTCCTCGACGACCGTGGCGCCCTGCACGCGGGCGTGCGCGACGCAGCGGTCCACGTCAGGGACCTCCAGGGCGATGTCCACCACGCCGTCGCCGTGCCTGCGGTGGTGGTCGAGCAGCGGGGAGGCGGGGTCCACGCCGCCCTTGACGACGAAGCGGATGGCGCCCGAGCGCAGGACGTACGCCTGGTGGTCGCGGTTGCCCGTCTCGGGCCCGGAGTAGGCGACCAGCTCCATGCCGTAGACGGACTGGTAGTGCAGCGCGGTCTGGGTGGCGTTGCCGACGGACCAGACGACGGCGTCCCAGCCGGAGACGGGGAACGGGTCGCCCGCCGGGTCGTAGTCCACCAGGCCGACGAGGCGGCGCAGCTGGTCGAGGTCGAGTTCGGCCAGTCGCTCCTGGCTCGTGAGGGGTGCTTCCATCGTCACGTCGGGCCTCCTCGCCGCGTCGCACACTTGTGGTCAACTAGAACACCCCAGGGCCGATGTGCTGCGCAAGCGGCCCTCCGTGTGCTGGCCCGAGCGCCCTGATCACCGGCGCATTCGGGTGGTCGGCTGTACAATCTGTCCAGTTCTGGGGAGGCGGGTATGGCGGGGCTCGACATCGATCTGCTGGACATCGACCTGCTGGGCGCGCTGCGCGAGCATCCGCGGGCCGGCGTGCTGGAGCTGTCGCGGCTGCTCGGGGTGGCGCGCGGCACGGTGCAGGCGCGGCTCGACCGCATGGAGCGCGCGGGCGTCATCACCGGGTACGGGCCCGACGTCGACGTGGCGGCGGCGGGGTTCCCCGTGCAGGCGTTCGTCAGCCTGGAGATCGCGCAGGGGTCGCTGGACGAGGTGGCGGCCGAGCTGGCGGCGCTGCCCGCCGTGCTGGAGGCGTACGCGACGACCGGCGAGTCGGACGTGCTGTGCCGGCTGGCGGCGTCCTCCCACCAGGACCTGCACGCCACGCTGCTGGCGCTCAGCCAGTCGGGGACCGTGGCCCGTTCGACCAGCGTGGTGGTGCTGTCCGTGGTGGTGCCGCCGAGGACGCAGCCGCTGCTGGCGGAGAGCCCGCGCGGCGGGCCGCGGCGCGCGCCCGCGTACCGTACGCGCCCCTGAGCGCGCGGCAGCGGCGTGGGAACTTGCGCCCGGGAGCGGCATAACGGACTTTCGGGGAAGAAAGATCCGACGCGGGGACAGGTGGACCGGCCGGTCCCGGGTACCCGCAGACAAGCTCTCCCGACACACGTGACGCTCTGAAAGCAGTGACGCCCATGGGTACTTCCGAAGACGAGAACAGTGTCAGCATCCACCTCACCGACTGCGGACGCGACACGGCCCACGCCGTCTTCGACGTCCTGACGGCGGCCTACCCCGGCTCCGCGCCCGGGACGGGCCCGGAGGGGAACGGCGGCGGCACCCGGGCGGGACACCCCGTCGTGTGGAGCATGGTGGTCGCCACCGAGGCGTACCGGCCAGGAGTGACGGAGGAGGCGCCGGCGCTGGACGAGCCGGTGAACGTGACCGTGACCGGCAGCTCGGACGGCGTGGCGCGGGTGGGCGAGGTCCTGGAGGCGGCCTTTCGCGCCGACGAGGTCGGGCGGGTGCCGGGCGAGCACGAGTTCGAGGTGCGCCTGCGGCTGTCCCGCTGACCGGCGGGCGGGGGCCGCGACGGCTGTTCAGCAACCTATGAATTCAGGAGCCGCTGTACTACAGTCGCCGTGTGCTGACCATCGCCCCTGACATCGAGGTCCTCACGCGGTTCGGCCGTGCGCTGGCCGATCCCGTCCGCTGCCGCCTGCTCCTCGCCCTGCGCGAGGCCCCGGCGCACCCCGCCGACCTGGCCGACCGGCTCGGCGTGTCCCGCACCCGCCTGTCCAACCACCTCGCCTGCCTGCGCGACTGCGGCCTCGTCGTCGCCGTCCCCGTGGGCAGGCGGACGCGGTACGAGCTGGCCGACGAGCGGCTCGGGCACGCGCTGGACGACCTGCGCGACGCCGTGGTGGCCGTCGCCTCGGACCGCGCCTGCGCCGAGGCGGCGCAGAAGGGCTGCTGCTGACATGGCGTCCGGCATACGCCCCGCCGACCGGCGCGACGCCCTGGCCCGGCGGATACGGCTGCTGGTGGCGGCCACCATCGCCTGGAACGTGACCGAGGCCGTCGTCGCCGTGGCCGCCGGGACGGCCGCCTCGTCCGCCGCGCTGGTCGGCTTCGGGCTCGACTCGGTGGTGGAGGTGTCCTCGGCCGCCGCCGTGGCCTGGCAGTTCTCCGCGCGCGACCACGCCGTGCGACAGGCGCGGGAGGCGCGGGCGCTGCGGATCGTCGCCGTCTCGTTCTTCGCGCTGGCCGCCTATGTCTCCGTGGATGCCGTGCGCGCGCTGCTGGGCGGCGGCGACGCGGACGCCTCGCCGGTGGGCATCGTGCTCGCGGCGCTGTCGCTGGCCGTGATGCCGTTCCTGTCGGTCGCGCAGCGGCGGGCCGGGCGGGCGCTCGGCTCCGCCTCGGCCGTCGCCGACTCCCGGCAGACGCTGCTGTGCACCTGGCTGTCCGCCGTGCTCCTGGCGGGGCTGCTGGCGAACGCCACGGTGGGCTGGTCGTGGGCCGATCCGCTGGCCGCGCTGGTGATCGCGGCGGTGGCGGTCAGGGAGGGCGTGAACGCCTGGCGCGGCGACGCCTGCTGCGCCGTGCCGCTCAGGGCCGCGCGGGAGGACGACGCCGCCGGTGACGCCTGCGGCTGCCCGCCGGGCTGCGCGTGCTGCGGACCCGCCCTCACTCTCCCGTGAAGCCGAGCTCGGTGACGGCGGCGGCGGCCTGCGCGTCGAGCAGGGTCACCGAGGCGCAGCCCGGCGGGAGGTCCCCCGCCTCGATGGCGGTGATCAGGCGGGCCATCGCCCGCCGGTGGCGGCGGAACGCGCGGGCCGAGACCGTCCGGCCGCGTTCCTCCTGCCGGGCGCGGGCCAGGGACGGCGGGACGTCGAGCAGCAGCAGGTGCAGCCCGGCGCCGGTGCGCCGCGCGCCGGAGGCGAGGCGGCGCCGGACGAGGGAGCCGCGCCCGCAGTCGTGCACGAGCAGGGCGAGCGGGGAGCGTAACGCGCGCCACAGGACGCGGTGGTGGCCGAGCCGGACGGCCGGGCGGTAGACCGCGTACGGGAGCCGGGCGGGCAGGCGGACCTCCCACCTGTCGCGGACGTCCTGCGAGTCGATGCGCAGCACGCGGCCGCCGGGGTCGTCCAGCCGCGCCATCAGCGTGGACTTGCCGCCGCCTGGCAGCCCGGAGACGACGACGCGGTCGCCCGCGGGCCAGCGCAGGGTGAGGGGGCCGGTGGCGCGGACGCCGCGCAGGTCGTGGACGCGGGGCGGTCCGCCGCCGGCTTCCGTCACGGTGAGCACGGTGGCCGGCGGGGTGCCGGTCGCGGGGGTGGTGGTCGCGGTCGGGGCCGTCCGGATCGGCGATCCGGCGGTCTCGGGCCGGATCATCTGGCTCTCCGTATCGACGAGTTGAGGCGGTGGGCCCAGCGAAACCGTAACCTCTCGCCGGAATCGGGCGCAATGGTCCGGCGGATCAGCCCTCCCGCGTGTGCCGCGCGCCGGGCCGTTCCAGCCGGTGGCCCTCGATGTCCGGGTCGGGCAGGTACCGGTCGAACCAGCGCGGCCGGCTCCAGATGCGGCGGCCCACGACGGCCATCACGGCGGGCACCAGCGTCAGGCGCACGACGAACGCGTCGAGGAACACGCCGACCGCGAAGCTGAAGCCGATCGACCGGATGATCGGATCGTCGGTCACCATGAACGCGACAAAAATCGAGAACATGATCAGCGCGGCGGCGGTCACCACGCGGGCCGCGGCGCCCGTGCCGCGTTCCACCGCTCCCCCGGCGTCGCCGGTCGCCGTGAAGTCCTCCTTGATGCGCGAGACGACGAACACCTCGTAGTCGCTGGACAGGCCGAAGATGATCGCCAGCATGATGATCGGCAGGAAGCTGACGGTCTCGGCGGGGGTGATGCCCAGCAGATGCCGCCCCCAGCCCCACTGGAACATCGCCACCTGCGCGCCGAACGCCGCGCACACCGACAGCAGGAACCCGACGATCGACTTGAGCGGCACGAAGAACGTGCGGAACGCGAACGTCAGCAGGACGAAGGCGAGTCCGACCACCACGACCAGGAAGACCGGCAGCGCGGAGGAGAGCTTCGCGGACACGTCGATGTTGGACGCCGTGGTGCCGCCCACGGTGAGGTGCGCGCCCGTGCCCTCCTCGATCCGGCCGCGCTCGTCGCGGATGCGGTGGACGAGGCCGGCGGTCTCCGGGTCGCTCGGACCGGTGCTCGGGACCACCTGCACGACGGCGATCCGGTCGCGCTGGGCGATGGGCTCGGCGCTGGTGACGCCGGGCAGGCCGCCGAGCGCCCTGGTGATCCGCTCCACCGGCTCGCGCCCCTGCGCGCCGTCCGCCACGACCAGCAGCGGCCCGTTCGCGCCGACACCGAAGCCGTCCGCGATGAGGTCGTACGCCTTGCGCTGCGTGTCCGACTCCGGCTTGGACGCCCCGCTCGGCAGGCCGAGTTCCATCTGCGTCGCGGGCAGCGCCAGGACGCCGAGCAGCACGACGCAGCCGGCCAGGACGGGCACCCGCGCGCGGACGACGAAGCGGGCCCACGCGGCGCCCGCCGTGCTGCCCGGCTCGGTCGCGGTGCGCCGCGCCGTGCGCTCGGGCCGTCCCGGGCGGCCCGGCAGCCGGATGAACGACACCACGCGCCGCCCGGCGAAACCGAGGAAGGCGGGCAGCAGCGTCAGCGCGATGAGCATCGCCATCAGGACGGCGACCGCCGCGCACAGCCCCATGACGGTGAGGAACGGGATGCCGACCACCGACAGGCCGCACAGCGCGATGATGACGGTCAGGGCCGCGAAGACCACCGAGCCGCCCGCCGTGCCGACGGCGAGCGCCGCGGCGCGTTCGGGCTCCACGCCGGTCAGCAGGTAGTTGCGGTGGCGGTAGAGGATGAACAGGCCGTAGTCGATCCCGCAGGACAGGCCCAGCATCAGCGCGACGGTGGTGGAGGCCGACGCGATGTCCACGACGGAGGCGACGGCCGTCACGCCGGTCATGGTGATGGCGATGCCGATGACGGCGGTCACGATCGGGACGAACGCGGCGACGACCGCGCCGAACGTGACCAGCAGGATGATCAGCGCGACGACGAGCCCGGCCAGTTCCGGCGCCTCTGAGATCTCCGTCTGCCAGCCCGGGTAGACGCTGCCCGAGTACTCGACCTGGACTCCCGCGCGCTGCGCGGGCCGTACGGCGCGCTCCACCGCGTCCAGCGTGCTCTCCTCGACGTTGCCCGCGCTCTCGGTGAACTGGACGCCGCCGAGCGCCACCTTCCCGTCGCGCGAGACCTGCGGCCGTTCGCCGAACGGGTCGGTGACCGACGCCACCTGCGGCACGTCGCCCAGCTCGCGGAACGCCTTCTCGATGCCCGCGCGCGGCCCCGGGTCGGTGACCTTCGCGCCGCCGCGCGTGACCATGACGACCTGGGCCTGCCCGCCGCCGAACGCGGGCAGGCGCCGCGCCAGCAGGTCGGTGGTGCGCTGGGACTCCGTGCCGGGGATGGTGAAGACGTCGTTGGTGGCGCCGCCGCTCACCCCGGCGACGGTCCCGGCGAGCAGGAGGGCGGCGAGCCAGATCACCAGGACGAGGCGCCGGCGCCGGAACGCCCACCGCCCCAGCCGGAAGAGGAATGCGGACATGAGTTCCTTCCCTGACGACCACTGGTGATCTTCCCCGGGAAAGGACAGCCGCGACATTTCCGACACACCGTGGCCGCCGGGCGGACACGGCAGATCGACGGCATGAGCACACTGACGAGGGACGAACGGCCGGCCGGGGCGGTCGCGCTGCGCACGGCGGGCGAGAAGGAGCGCGCCAAGGACCGACTGGTCGCGCTGGCCGCCGAGTTCCCCGAAGACCTGGAGACAGCGTTCCAGACCGCCTGGGCGCACGACACGCTCGGCCTCGAAGCGGCGGCCGTGCCGTCCCACGAGACCGCGCCGCCGGACGACCGGAAGAGCGCGCTGCTCGGCCTGGGCAGCACCTACCGGACGCTGGGGCGCTACGCGGAGTCGGTGGCGACGCTGCGGCAGGGCGTGGCCGAGTTCCCCGACGACGGCGGGCTGCGGACGTTCCTCGCCATGGCGCTGTACAACACGGGCGAGCACCGGGAAGCCGTCGGCCTGCTGCTCCACCTGCTCGCCACGACCAGCGGCGACACGGGGGTGACCGACTACCGGGAGGCGATCGCGTTCTGCACCGGCAGCAGGACCGCCCCGGCACATGGCGCGTTCACGACATTCACGGCGCGCGGCGGACGCGGCCCGCCGATCCGGAACCGACGCACCATTGCCGCCCCACGGCGACCGTCCCTACCGTGGAGTACCGGCACGGCGTGCGACGCCCCTGTGACGCGGGCGAGTCGCCGCGTGCCGTACGGGCCGGGGGTCCCCCGGCAGGGGTGGCGACCACAGGGGCGCCGGGGAGTCCTCCCCGGCCGGGCAGCGGCGGAAGCCGGATACCGAGGAACGGCGCGGACCGTCGTCCGGCGTGCGTGCACGCCGGAACGGTCTCTCCGGCGCGCCCCGATGTCCGGGCGCGGAGGATCTGGCGAGGGGGGCACGCATGGTCCGTCCGTCCGACTGGTCTCCGGTGGGGATGGATTCCGATCCGACGCCGGGTGATCCCGAGCAGGTCCGCGAGCTGGCGGACGACTTGCAGACGTTCTCCGATGATGTGGCGGAGGCGCTGGGCAAAGTCCGGGGTCTCGCCTCCGACCGTGCCGTGCAGGACTGGGCGGGGCTCTCCGCGGAGGCGTTCCGCAGCGAGTTCGACGGCGTGCCGGGCAATCTGGAGAAGCTGCGGGACTCCTACGACCTGTGCGCGCAGGCGTTACATACGTACTGGCCGAAGCTCCAGACCGCGCAGGGGCAGGCGGACCGCGCGCTGGACCGTGCGATCGCCGCGCAGGCCGATCTCACCTCGGCGCAGGGTGCGTTGGGGGATGCGCAGGGCTGGGTGTCGCGGGCCGGTGAGGAGGCGGAGCGCCTCCAGCGGGAGGGCGAACGGGCGGGCGCGCCGCCGCCGGACGAGGCGGAAGTGCGGGCCGCCACCCGTGACCGCCAGGCCGCGGACGAGGCCCAGGAGGCGGCGCAGGCCCGCGTGGACACTGCGCAGGAATCCCTGGACGCGGCCCGCGAACTCGCCCGCCAGGCCAAGGAGATGCGGGAAGAAGCCGCGCGCCAGGCCGCCCGCGACATCGATGAAGCGTCCGACGCCGGTATCCACAACCGCAAATGGTGGCAGCGGGCCGTGCACTGGGTCACGGAAAACTGGGACACCATCGTCAACGTCTGCAAGGTGATCGTCGCGGTCCTCGGCGTCGTCGTCATGATCATCGGCGGCCCCCTCGCCTGGGTCGTCCTCGCCGCCGCACTCGTCGTCCTCGCCGACACGTTGATCAAATACGCACGCGGCGAAGCAGGGCTCCTCGACGTCGCGTTCGCAGCGTTGGACTGCATTCCGGGCATGAAGGGGCTCACCACCCTCGGCGGCCTCGCCCGCGGCCTCCGCGGCGGCCTCACCGCCGCCCGCACCGGCCTCCGCGGCCTCGCCCAAGGCGCGGCCGGTCTGGGCCGCCAGGTACGCGGGCGCGCCGTGCAGATGGTCCGACGCAACGGCTGTGGCGACCCCGTGGATGTCGCCACCGGCGAGCTGATCATGTCGTTCACCGATGTCTCGCTGCCCGGTGTCCTTCCCCTCGTCATCGAACGCCACCACATCTCGGCCTACCGCGACGGCCGGTTGTTCGGCCCCTCCTGGGCCTCCACCCTCGACCAGCGTCTGCTCCTGGGCGAGACCGGCGTCCGGTTCTTCACCGCGGACGGCATGGCCCTGGAATACCCAGTCCCTCTGCCCGATCCCGGCACACCGGTCCTGCCCGTCGAAGGCCCGCGCTGGGAGCTGTCCTGGGACGGGACCCCCGACGGCGCACTGCTCGTCCACCAGCCCGAGTCACGCCGTACTCTCCACTTCCTGCCGGTGCCGGGCGCCCCCGCCCGTGAACTGCCCCTCGTCGCCGTCACCGACACGAACGGCAACCGCGTCGACATCCCCCACGGCCCGGACGGCACACCGACCGGGCTCGTCCACTCCGGCGGCTACCACGTCCGCGTCAAGACCACGGACGGCCGCGTCTCCGCGCTGCGGCTGGACGACGGGCCCGGCTCCGTCCTCCTCACCACCTACGGCTACGACGATGCCGGCAACCTCGCCGCCATCCGCAATTCGAGCGGCCTCCCCCTCCGCCTCAGCTACGACGACGCCGACCGCCTCACCCGCTGGGAGGACCGCAACGGGACCTGGTACGCCTACACGTACGACACCGCCGGGCGCTGCGTCTTCACCACCGGCACCGACCGCGCGCTCGAATACCGCTACACCTACGACGACGGACAGCGCCGCACGACGGCCGAGGACGCGGCGGGCGCGCGTACCGTCTTCCAGTTCGACGACAGCTTCCGGCTCGTCGCCGTCACCGACCCGCTCGGCCACACCGTCCACCGTGAGCACGACCGCTACGACAGGCTCGTCGCGGAGACGGATCCCCTTGGCCGCACCACGGCGTTCGCCCACGACGACGCCGGGCAGGTGGTCAGCATCACCCGCCCGGACGGGCGCACCGTCCGCGCCGCGTACGGCGAACTCGGCCTGCCCACTGAAGTGTTCCAAGCGGACGGCACCGTCCTGCGGCACGCGTACGACGGCGCGGGCAACCGTGTCGCACTGGTCGACGGCGCGGGACGCCGCACCCGCTTCGCCTACGACGCGCACGGTGGCCTCGCCGGGATCACCGACGCGCTGGGCACCACCACGCGCGTCCGCTGCGACGCCGCCGGACTGCCGGTGGCGGTCACCGACCCGCTCGGGGAGACGGTGACCTTTCGGCGCGACGCCTTCGGCCGCGTGGTGGAGCGCACCGACCCCCTGGGCGCCGCCCATCGCGCGACCTACACGGTGGAAGGCGGCATCCTCTCCCTCACCGATCCGCTCGGCGCAACGCACACCTGGACGTACGACCCGGAGGGCAACCGTCTCTCTGACACCGACGCCCTCGGCCGGACCACACGCTACGAGTACGGCGCCTTCGACCTCCCCACCGCACGGGTCGGCCCGGACGGCACGCGCCACACCATCGAGCGCGACCACGGCCTGCGCGTCACCCGTGTCACCGGCCCTGACGGGCTGAACTGGGACTACAGGTACGACGCCGCCGGACGTCCCGTGTCAGAGACGGATTTCGGCGGCCGTACCGTCCAATTCGCCCTGGACGCGGCGGGCGACCTCGTAGCGCGTACGAACGCCGCCGGTCAGACCGTCACCTATGAGCGGGACGCGCTGCGCCAGGTCGTCGCGGTGTCGGCGGACGGCGTGCCCGTCAGCACCCGGGCCTACGACCCGCTCGGCCGCGTCCTGCGCGCCACGACGCCCGACACCGAGCTGACGGTCCACCGGGACCCGAGCGGGCTGCCGGTGTCGGAGACGGTCAACGGACGGACCATCACCTACGCCTACGACGACGCCGGTCGGCCCGTGGCGCGCACCACGCCGTCGGGACACAGGAGTTCCTGGACCTTCGACGCGGCGGGCCGCCAGGACACGCTGGTCACGGGCGGACACAGCCTGACGTTCGCCTACGACGCGCTGGGCCGCGAGACACACCGCGATGTCGGCGGCGGCGTGGGGATCACCTGGACCATCGACGCGGCGGGACGGCGCACGGCGGAGACCGTCCACGCCATCGGCCACCCGCACCGGCGGCGGGCGTGGACCTACCTCCCCGACCACTCCCCCGCGTCCCTCAGTGGCCCCGGCGGGGAGACCACGCGGTTCGGGTTCGACGCGGCGGGGCGGATCACCGCCGTCACCGGCCCGCACGGCGTGGAGACGTACACGTACGACGCGGCGGGGGATGTCGTCGCGGCCGAGTGGCCTGCGCCGGGTACCGGCACCCCCGTCCGGCGCGCCGGACGCCTCCGTGACACGTACGACGCGGCGGGCCGCCTCGTCCGGCGGCTTCGGCGGCGGCTGTCCCGGAAACCGGAGAGCTGGCGGTACGAGTGGGACGCACAGGACCGCCTCGTCCGCGTCGTCACTCCGGACGGCACGGTGTGGCGCTACATCTACGACGCCTTCGGCCGCCGGATCGCCAAACAGCGGCTCGGCGACGACGGCGCGACCGTCGCCGAGGAGACCGCGTTCACCTGGTCGGGGACGACGCCGGTCGAACAGGACGGGACGGACGGCACCTCCCTCACCTGGGACTGGCGCGGCCACCATGTGGTCGGCCAGCACGAGCGGCGCGTCAGCCGGGACTCCCCGCAGGAGGAGATCGACCGGCGGTTCGTCGCCATCGTCACTGACCTGGTGGGCACCCCGTCGCAGGTGCTGGACGAGGACGGGGCGACCGTCTGGGAGGACAGCGGCACTCTCTGGGGCGTCCCGCGGGACGCGGCACCGCCGCCCGTCCCCTTACGGTTCCCCGGCCAGTACCACGACCAGGAGAGTGGGCTCCACTACAACTACGCCCGCTACTACGACCCCGAGACCGCCCGTTACCTCTCGCCCGACCCCCTCGGGCTGCTTCCCTCGCCCAGCGCCTACGCGTATGTCGTCAACCCGCTGACGTGGATTGATCCTCTCGGGTTGGCGGCTCACCCGGATGTCGTACCGCTGTACCACGGGACGCAGGACTTCCGGGGCAGTCAGTTCACACTGCACGTGCCGGACGACGTGGCCCGGCGCGGGTACACCCCGGAGTCAGGCATTTACCTCACCAACAACCCCATGCGCGCCATCAACCAGTACGCGGCCGGCCCCGGCGGCATGGTCATCCGTGTCGAGGTGCCGCTCGACTTCGCCCAGCGCATCGGGCGGACAGGGCCCGGCGACACGCCGGACCCCGAGTGGTTCGTCAACACCCAGGCGGGTGTGGACATGCTCAACCAGGGCAACCCCGAAGTACTGAGCAACATGGACGCGATGACGGCCTTCTTCGACGGCACCTGGCAGGACCAGTACCCGGCCGACCTTCTGCCGAGGAGAGCGTGACGTGACCCCCGAACCCCGGTTGACCCGGGTCGAAGAGGTGTGTGCCCGCGCCGTGTTCGCGCCGCTGGGCGGGCTCGTCGTGCTCGCGACCGTCGCGACCGCGCCGCCCGCCACACCACTGGCGGACCTGTCCGCCGCCGCCTTCTCCTCCGCCCACGGCAACGCGCTCGACCTGGTCCTCGAAGACATCCGGGCCGCCACCGGCTTCACCCCGGCGGGCATGCAACTGTTCGAGGAGATGGGCTGGCACCGCGACCCCGACTTCGCCGTCCGGCTGCCGCAGTGGCTCCAGCGGACCGAGAGCCCGCCGCTGGAAGCGGACGATCCGGTCGTCCGGGCGCGCCTGGTCTCGGCGGGCCGCGACTTCCAGTTCAGCGAGTTCCTCACCGGCCTGGTCTCCGCCGCCCTCACCCTGCGGCCGGGACCGCCCGGCGGGCAGGCCGAACCGATCGTCCGCGCGCTGCGCGGCACAGCGCGCCTCAGCGGACTCGACCAGGACTCCGGCGTCCGCGCGGTCTTCCGCATCTGGCGCGTCGCCCGCCTCGGCGTGATCCTCACGGATGGACACCGCTTCACCCGCGACGACCAGGACCGCTGGCGCACCTACGGCCAGCGCATCGGCGCACTGATCGGACAGCCATGACCCACCCGATGCGCGGCCCGGCCAACGCGGCCGTCGAGCAGCACGACGTACGGGCCCTGCGGGCGGCGCTCGACGCGGGGGCGGATGTCGAGGAGGCGCAGTCCGGCATCCCGCTGCTCGTGCACGCGGTGGACGTCGAGAGCGACGGCACTGCCCCTCGCACGCGGCGCCGACCCCACCCGCAGGGCCACGCAGGGCCCCCGCATGTCCGCCGGAGAACTCGCCGAACTCACCGGCCACTGGCTCGCGGTCGAGCTCTTCAGGGCATGGCGCCGGGAGCGGTGGGCGACGTGACCTGCGCGCTGCCCCGGACGACCAACGGCCCACGGGCCCGGCGGATGTCCGCCGGGCCCGTGGGGTGTCGGGTGTGCCGGGGTGTGGGCTACGGCATGTGGATGTCCGCGCCGGGGCCGAGGGGGAGGTCGAAGCCGTAGAAGATGCCGAGCACGGCCAGCCAGGCGATCAGGAACGGCACGACAAAGATCGCCAGCCGGGAGAGCAGCGTCCCCAGCTGGGCCGAGGGTTCGTAGCGGCGCAGCAGCGCCAGGGTGAGGAAGAGGTACGGGTTCATCGGCGTGATCATCTGCGTCGCCGAGTCGCCGATGCGGAACGCGGCCTGGGTCAGCGCCGGTTCCATGCCGAGCAGCATGAACGTCGGCACGAACACCGGGGCCATCAGCGACCACAGGGCCGAGCCCGAGGTGATGAACAGGTTCAGCAGCGTGACCAGGAGGACGAACAGCACGATGCCGGTGAAGCCGGTGAGGCCGATGTCCTCCAGCAGGGCCGCCGCCTTGACGGCGAGGAGCGTACCGACGTTCGACCAGTTGAAGACCGCGATCACCTGGGCGATGGCGAAGATCAGGACGATGTACGACGACATGCTGGTGACGGACTCGGCCATCAGCTTCGGTACGTCCTCGGCCTTGGTGAGGGTGCGCACGGTGAGGCCGTACACGATGCCGCTCAGCAGGAAGGCCACGAAGAGGATCGGCACGATGCCGGACATCACCGGGGACTGGACGAGCGCGCCGCCCTCGCCGCGCAGCGGGCTGCCGGGGATCAGCCAGCCGACGAGGACGACCGCCGCGTAGACCGCCAGCGCGATGCCGGTGACGGCCAGGCCGCGCTTCTGGATCGCGGTGACCTCGGTGGTCACGCCGTCGGAGGCCAGCTCGGCGGCCTCGTCGTCGGGCTGGGGCAGCCGGGGCTCCAGGACGCGGTCGATCAGGAAACCGCCCAGGGCGCCGAGGACGGCGCTGGCGGCGGCGGTGAAGAAGTAGTTGACGAGGATGTGGGTGGGGGCGCCCTCGCCGATGGGGAGGACGGCGGTGGCCTGCTCGGTGATGCCGACGTACAGGGCGTCGAGCGAGCCGACGATGAAGCCCGCCGCGTAGCCGGCGCAGGTGCAGGCGAAGCCGCCGATGAGGCCCGCGACCGGGTTGCGCCCGGCGCTGCGGAACGCCAGGGCGGCGAGCGGCGGGATGACGAGGATCGATATGTCGCTCATCACGTGGCCCTGGCAGGCCACGAACGCGACCACGTACGGCAGCCAGCGCGCGGGGGCGCGGGCGATGGTCGCCCGCACCACGGTCTCCAGCAGGCCCGTCCGCTCGGCGACGCCGACGGCCATCATCATCAGCATCACGGTGCCGAGCGACGGGAAACCGGTGAAGTTGGGGATCAGGTTCTCCAGCAGCCACTGGAGGCCCTCACCGGTGAACAGCCCCTTGACCTCCAGCACCTCGTCGCTGCCCGGCACCGCCACGTCCGCGTCGATCGCGGCGAGGACGGACGAGACGGCGCCGAGCAGGACGAAGAGTCCGCAGAAGAGGAAGAACGGGTGTGGCAGCCGGTTGCCCGCGCGCTCGATACCGCCGAGGACGCGGTCGAGGAGCCGGGAGCCACCGCCGGGGCCGGAGCCGGGGCCCGTGCCCGGGGACCGGGCGAGCGATTCCTGCATGATGCGCGTTGTACCTTTCGTGAGCGCGGCGGGGCGCGCGGGTATCAGTGCCCGGGGGCCGGGGACGTGTGGACGACGCCCTGCTGGACGACGTGCCGGATGCGCCCGGGGGCGGCGAGGACGGAGATGTCGGCGAGGGGGTCGCCGTCGCACACCACCAGGTCGGCGGCCTTGCCCGCCTGGAGGGTGCCGATCCGGTCGGCGAGGCCGAGGAGCTCGGCGCCGGTCCTGGTGCCGGCGACGATGGCGTCCATGGGGGACATGCCGAGGGACACGAGGTGGGTCAGCTCGCGCAGGTTCCTGGCGTGGGGGCAGACGCCGGAGTCGGTGCCGAGGGCGATCTTCAGGCCGCGCTCGATGGCGCGGGAGATGTTGATCTTGGTCCGCTCGGACCAGCGGATCTTCTTCTCGTAGTGGTACGGCTCCATGCGGGACCTGTCGATGCCCTCCAGGGTGGTGGAGAGCGTCGGCACGATGAAGACGCCGCGTTCGCCGGCGAGGTCGCACGCCTCGTCGTCGATGCCGTAGGCGTGCTCGACGCTGGTGACGCCGCCGCGCAGGGCGTTCATGATGCCGGCGAGGCCCTGGGCGTGCGCGGCGACGGGCCGGCCGCCGTGGCGGGAGACCTCGTCCACGACGGTGCGGATCTCGTCCTCGCTCAGGCCCTCGTCGTCGGGCTGGTCGTGGGGGCTGCCCATGCCACCGGTGGCGCAGAGCTTGATGACGTCGGCGCCCTCGCGCAGCAGCCGGCGGACGGCGACGCGGGTCTGGTCCACCGTGTCGACGATCTCGCCCATGCCGGAGCTGGTGTCGTAGCCGTCCGGGGTGGTGAAGTCGGCGTGACCGCCGGTGTGGCCCATGATGCGGACGGCGGTGTGCAGGCGGGGGCCCTGGATGAGGCCCTCGGCCACGGCGGCGCGGAACCCGGCGGGGGTGCCGCCGAGGTCGCGGGCGGTGGTGACGCCCGCGTACAGCGTCTCGCGCATGCGCTCGGCGGTGCGCAGGGTGGCGAGGGTCGGGTCCATCGCGAAGCGCTGGCCGATTTCCGACGGTGCGGCGACGGAGAAGTGGACGTGGCAGTCGATGAAGCCGGGGAGCACGGTCTGGCCCGCCACGTCGATGACCTGCGCGCCTTCGGGGCGCGGCGGCGCTCCGGCGGCCGGGCCCACGTAGGTCAGGTCGCCGTTCCCGTCGGTGTGCAGCTCGCCGTCGGTGACCGGGGCGGCGCCCGTTCCGTCGATGATCCGGGCTCCGGTGAACGTCAGAGGTGTGGTCGGCACTGCTGTCCCTCCTGGGGCGGGTAAGACGGCGAATATCGTCTGTTCATACTATGAAGACGCTGTTACAGCGCAGGAATCGTTCCGGAGGACGCCATGACCGCAGGAATCGGTCGCCCCTTGGAGACGCAGGGATCGGCCGGAGGCGACGGTCCGGCGCGCCTCGACGAGCTGGATCTGGCCATCGTGCACGCCCTCCAGATCCAGCCACGCGCGCCCTGGACGCTCGTCGGCTCCGTGCTGGAGATCGACCCGGTCACGGCCGCCCGCCGCTGGGCCAGGCTGTGCGACGCGGGCGCCGCATGGGTGGACGGCTACCTGTCACCCGCCCAGGAGGACATGACCTGGGCGCAGCTGGAGATCGCGGTCAACGGCGCGCGGCTGACGGACGTGGTGCGGACGCTGTGCGAGGACGCCGGGATACTCAGCCTCAAGCAGACCTCGGGCAGCCGGGACCTCGTCGCGCTGGTGCAGGCCGTGGACGTGGACACGCTGGCGGAGTACGTGAGCGAGCGGGTGTGCCGGGTGCCCGGCGTGCACGGCGCGCGCGTGCACGTGATCACGGCCACACCGTTCGAGGGCAGCCAGTGGCGCCTGCGGTCGCTGAACGCGGCGCAGCGCGAGCAGCTGCGGCTGTCGGCGGAGCCGCGGCCCGCGCCGGGGACGCCCGTACCGGCGGAGCCGCTGCGGCCGGTGGAGCGGCGCATCGCGGTGGCGCTGGGGACGGACGGCCGGATGCCGCTCGCGGCGCTGGCCAGGGAGGTGGACGCGAGCGTCGCGACGACGCGGCGCGCCCTGGGGCGGCTGCTCGCCAGCGGGCGTCTCGCGCTGCGCTGCAACCTGGCCAGGCCGCTGACGGGCTGGCCGGTGTCCGCGATGTACTTCGCGTCCGTGCCGGCCGAGCACCTGGACGCGACCGCCACGGCGCTGCGGACCCTGCCCGAGCTGCGGCTGTGCACCATGACGGCCGGGCCGCACAACCTGTTCCTCGACGTGTGGCTGCGGACGCTGCACGACGTGCACGCGCTGGAGGCGCACATCTCGCGCGAGCTCGGGCCGCTGCGGCTGCGGGTCGTCGAGCGCTCGGTGATCCTGCGGACGTTCAAGCACGTGGGCCGCATCCTCGACCGGCACGGGCACAGCGTCCGCAGCGTGCCGATCAACACGTGGACGAACTGACGCGGCGGACGGGGCGGGGCGGGATGCCCTGATGGATGTCAGCCGACGGCGGTCGCGTTCCAGGCCGTGACGACGGGCCTGCCGTGTTCGAGCCCGAGGCGGCTGACCGTGCCCGTGTCCAGGAAGAACAGGCTGCCGCCGCCGACCGGCAGCCCGAGGCGGCGCGCGGTCAGGACGCGCAGGAAGTGCGCGTGCGAGACGAGGACCACGTCGTCGGCGTCCGGGTCGGCCAGCAGGGGCGCGACGCGGTCGAGGACGCGGTCTGCGCGGGCGCCGACCTGCTCGGGCGTCTCGCCGGGATGCCCGTCGGGGCCCGGCGGCACACCGTCGGTCCACAGGTCCCAGGTGGGGCGGTCGCGGTGGATGTCGACGGTCGTGATGCCCTCGTACGCGCCGTAGTCCCACTCGTGGAGGTCCGCCACGTGCTCCGGGTCGCGCAGCCCGGCCAGCTCGGCCGTGCGCAGGGCGCGGCCGAGCGGGCTGACGAGGACGGCCGCGACCGGGCGCCCGGCGAGGAGCGGCGCGACGGCGCGCGCCTGCTCCTCGCCGTGGGGGGTGAGCGGGAGGTCGGTCCAGCTGGTGTGCCGGTGCGTGGCGCTCCACTCGGTCTCGCCGTGCCGGACCAGGATCAGCTCACCCACGGCCGCGCAGCTTCCGGTAGGCGGCGACGAGGGCGGTGGTGGACGGGTCGAGCCCGGGGACGCCGGCGCCCTCGGTGAGGGCCGGTTCGACGCGCTTGGCGAGGACCTTGCCCAGCTCCACGCCCCACTGGTCGAACGAGTCGATGTCCCACACCGCGCCCTGCACGAACACCTTGTGCTCGTACAGCGCGATCAGCTGCCCGAGGACGGACGGGGTGAGGCGGGGCGCGAGGATCGTCGTGGTCGGCCGGTTGCCGGGGAACGTGCGGTGCGGCACCTGCGCGTCGGGAACGCCCTCGGCCCGTACCTCGTCGGCGGTCTTGCCGAAGGCGAGGGCCTGGCCCTGGGCGAAGAGGTTCGCCATCAGCAGGTCGTGCTGGGCGGCCAGGGCGGGTTCGAGTCCGGGCACGGGCTCGGCGAAGCCGATCAGGTCGGCGGGGATGACCTTGGTGCCCTGGTGCAGCAGCTGGTAGTACGCGTGCTGCCCGTTCGTCCCCGGCGTCCCCCACACCACGGGCCCGGTCTGCCAGTCCACCGGTTCACCCCCACGGGTGACGGACTTGCCGTTCGACTCCATGTCGAGCTGCTGGAGGTACGCCGTGAACCGCGACAGGTAATGGCTGTACGGCAGCACCGCGTGCGACTGCGCCCCGAAGAACGCCCCGTACCAGACACCCAGCAGGCCGAGGAGGAGCGGAACGTTCTGCTCCGGCGGGGCGGTCCTGAAGTGCTCGTCCACGGTGTGGAAACCGTCGAGCATCTCCCGGAAGCGGTCGGGACCGATCGCGATCATCAGCGACAGACCGATCGCCGAGTCGTAGGAGTACCGCCCGCCGACCCAGTCCCAGAACTCGAACATGTTCACCGGGTCGATGCCGAAGCCGGCGACCTTCTCCGCGTTCGTGGACAGGGCCACGAAGTGCAGGGCGACCGCCTCCTGCCCCGCGCCGAGGCCGTCGAGCAGCCACTGCCTGGCCGACGTCGCGTTGGTGATCGTCTCGATCGTCGTGAACGTCTTCGAGGCGACGACGAACAGCGTCTCCGCCGGGTCCAGGCCGCGCAGCGCCTCGTGCAGGTCCGCGCCGTCCACGTTCGACACGAACCGCACGTCGATCCGGCGGTCCGCGTACGGGCGCAGCGCCTCGTACGCCATGGCCGGGCCCAGGTCGGAGCCGCCGATGCCGATGTTCACGACATGCCGGATGCGGCGGCCGGTCGCGCCCGCCCACCGGCCGTCCCGCACGGCGTCGGCGAAGCCCGCCATCCGGTCCAGCACCTCGTGGACGCGCGGGACGACGTTCTCCCCGTCCACCTCCACCACCGCGTCACGCGGCGCGCGCAGCGCCGTGTGCAGCACCGCCCGCCCCTCCGTCACATTGATCTTCCCGCCACGGAACATCGCGTCCCGCAGCCCCGCGACGTCCCGGGCGGCGGCCAGGTCGAGCAGCAGCCGCACCGTCTCGTCGGTCACGAGCTGCTTCGACCAGTCCACCCGCAGGTCGCCGACGCGGGTGGTGAACCGGTCCGCCCTACCGGGGTCGGCGTCGAACAGGTCGCGCAGCCGCGTGCCCGCCGTCTGCTCGCGGTGCTTCGCCAGGGCGGTCCACTCGGGCAGCCGGGTCAGGCGCGTCGGGTCAGGCATCGGAGGTCTCCCGCCGGTCGTGCGTGTGCTCGTCATCGGTGAGCTGCGTGTCCGTGTGCTGCGTGTCCGTGCCCTCGATCCTGCGCCCTCCGGCCGCGTCCCGCGACCCGCCGCCGTCCTGGGCGGGCGGCGGGGTGACGCGCGCGGCGAGCGCCGCCGCGTACGCCTCGTCCGGGTCGAGACGGCGCAGCTCCTCGGCGATCAGCTCGGACGTGCCGCGGACCTTGAGCGCGAGGGTGCGCGTCGGCTGGCCCGGGATGGACAGGCGCGCCACGGGGCCGTCCGGGCGGTCGATGCGTATCTCGCCGTCCTCGGTCCGCAGCCTGGCGGCCGTCACGACGGGGCCGCCGGTGACGATCCGCTCGACGGGGACGCGCAGCCGGTCGGAGAACCAGCGGGCGAGCAGTTCGGCGCTCGGGTTGTCCGCCTCGCTCTCGACGGTGGCCGAGGTCACGGCCGCGCCGCCCTCGTCGAGCGCCGCCGCGAGCATCGAGCGCCAGGGCGTGAGGCGCGTCCACGCCAGGTCGGTGTCGCCCGGCGCATAGGCGGCGGCGCGGGCGTCGAGCTGGGCGAGCGGGTCCTCGACGGCGTACGCGTCGGTGATCCTGCGCTGCGCGAGGGCGCCGAGCGGGTCGCGGGAGGGCACCTCGGGCGCGTCCACCGGCCACCAGACGACGACGGGCGCGTCCGGCAGGAGCAGCGGCAGGACGACGGAGTCGGCGTGGTCGGCCAGTTCGCCGTGCAGCCGCAGCAGGACGGTCTCGCCGTTGCCGGCCGCCCCGCCGGCGCGTACGTCGGCGTCGAGGCGCGACTCGGTGCGGCGCGCGCTCCTGCCGGGGCGGCGGATGACGACGAGGATGCGCGACGGGTGCTCGGTGGAGGCGTCGCGGGCGGCCTTCAGGGAGTCGTGGGCGTTCTCCTCGTCGGTGACGATGACGAGGGTCAGCACCATGCCGACGGCGGGGCTGCCCGCGGCGCGGCGCGCGGCGACCAGCGCCGCGTTGATCTTGGCTGAGGTGGTGCCGGTCAGTTCGGTGCTCATGGCCGCCGCCAGGTCCTTCCGTCTCGTGCGAGCATCTCGTCGGCCTCGTCCGGGCCCCACGTCCCGGCGGGGTAGGGGGCGGGCCTGCCGTGCGTGTCCCAGAACTCCTCGACCGGGTCGAGGATGCGCCAGGACTCCTCCACCTCCTGGTGGCGGGGGAAGAGGTTGGCGTCGCCGAGGAGGACGTCGAGGAGCAGGCGCTCATACGCCTCCGGGCTGGACTCGGTGAAGGACTCGCCGTAGGCGAAGTCCATCGTGACGTCGCGGATCTCCATCTGGGTGCCGGGCACCTTCGAGCCGAAGCGCACGGTGACGCCCTCGTCCGGCTGGACGCGGATCACCAGCGCGTTGTGCCCCAGTTCCTGGGTGTCGGTGGTGTCGAACGGGGAGTGGGGGGCGCGCTGGAAAACGACGGCGATCTCGGTGACGCGCCGCCCGAGCCGTTTGCCCGTGCGCAGGTAGAACGGCACGCCCGCCCAGCGCCGGTTGTCCACTTCGAGGCGGACGGCGGCGTAGGTGTCGGTGCGCGACCGGGGGTCGATGCCCTCCTCCTCCAGGTAGCCGCCGACCTTCTCGCCGCCCTGCCACCCGGCCGTGTACTGGCCGCGCACGGTGTGCCGCGCCAGGTCGTCGGGGAGCTGCACGGCCTTGAGGACCTTGAGCTTCTCGGCCATCAGCGCGTCGGCGTCGAAGTCGGCCGGCTCCTCCATGGCGGTGAGGGCGAGGAGCTGGAGGAGGTGGTTCTGGATGACGTCGCGGGCCGAGCCGATGCCGTCGTAGTAGCCCGCGCGGCCGCCGATGCCGATGTCCTCGGCCATCGTGATCTGCACATGGTCCACATAACCGCGGTTCCAGATCGGCTCGAAGAGGGTGTTGGCGAAGCGGAGCGCCAGGATGTTCTGGACGGTCTCCTTGCCGAGGTAGTGGTCGATGCGGAAGACCTCGCGCGGCGGGAAGACCTCGTGCACCACCGCGTTCAGCTCCTCGGCGGTGGCGAGGTCGCGGCCGAACGGCTTCTCGATCACCGCGCGCCGCCACGACCCGGCGGGCGCGTCCGCCAGCCCGTGCCGCTTGAGCTGCCTGACCACCTGCGGGAAGAACTTCGGCGGCACCGACAGGTAGAACGCGAAGTTCCCGCCCGTGCCGCGCGCGGAGTCCAGCTCGGCGATCGTCTCGCCGAGCCGCTTGAACGCCTCGTCGTCGTCGAACTGGCCGGGTATGAAGCGCATCCCCTCCGCGAGCTGCTGCCAGACCTCCTCGCGGAACGGCGTCCTGGCGTGCTCGCGCACCGCGTCGTGCACGACCTGCGCGAAGTCCTCGTCCTCCCAGTCGCGGCGGGCGAAGCCGACGAGGGAGAAGCCCGGCGGGAGCAGGCCGCGGTTGGCCAGGTCGTAGACGGCGGGCATCAGCTTCTTGCGCGACAGGTCGCCGGTGACGCCGAAGATCACCAGCCCTGACGGCCCCGCGATGCGTGGCAGCCGGCGGTCGTTGGCGGTGTCGCGCAGCGGGTTGGTCCAGGTGTCGGAGTCCGTCATGGGTCAGCCCTCCCGGACGGCGGCGCGCCGCCCCTGTGGGTGCTCGGCGGAGGCGGACGGGCCCTGTGGCGCCCGGGTCGCCCGCGCGGCGCGGCGGCCCGGTGGTGCGGTACGGGACATCGGGTCTCCTGCTGATCTTGTCGTCGGGATGTTCAATGCTCAGCGTGCCCCGGGCATTCCCGGCCAAGCGGCGGAGGGGGCATACGGCGCCCACCCCGGCATCTGCGCGGCGGCGGCGGGGCGTGTGCGGCGCGAGGGGCGGCCGGGCCGGGGCGGGGCGGGGGATTCCGGGGGACCCGCGAAGGGAGCGCTCCCATGCGCCGGGCGGCGGAGTTCCGCTGTGGGGAAATGGTGCGCCCGCCCGGGAGGTTATGCGAGAGCGCTTCCACAGGTGCGAGGATAATCCGCCCATTGCCCGCACGTACAACCAAGGTGTCCGCCGTCACTTTTCCGGCTCCGCGGTACCGCTCCCCCGGCGCGGGAAAACGGGCGCGCGGCAGCGCGGACCCCGGTGCGGGAACATCGGCATTCGCGAACACGGAAATGGAAAGCGCCCTTTGCGCGCGCCCCGGGGCCCTCGCTCCCGGGAAAAGGAACCGCCGTTCCCGTCGGCACCGGCGCCCGCGTCTTCGCAGGCCGACCGGCCTCGCGCCCGTCCGGACGGCAATCACCCGGCGGACTCCCGACTTCACCACGCGGCGGCCACGGGACCGTTCACAGCCCCGCGGCGGGGCGGACACCGGCGCGTATGCGGCGGCCCATCGGGACGTAAGGCGGACGCCACTATACAAATCGCAAAGTGCGGCTTGCCAATCCGCTTGTGCCACAAGCATAGTTGGGCCACTCGACGCACGCCGTCCGGACGCGTTCCCGCCGTCTTCCGGACCAGGAAGGACCGAGATGCCCGCCCGTTCCCCCGAGTTACCTGCCCGCATACGGGAACACCGCAGGGACGGCGGGACTTCGCCGCGTGCACGCTCCTCCCGGTACCGGCGGATCCAGGCAACCGGCGGACGGCGCACCGGAGTCGGAGCCGCGTTCACCTGGTGGACCGCGCTCGCACGACCCGGCGGGACCCGTACCCTGTTCCGCGTGATCACCGCACGGACGTACAGCGACGCAGGTGACGCCCCGTACGGCGCACAGCGAACCGGCCGTAGACGTCCGTCACTTGACGGGCCGTCCGGCCGGGGGCCGCACCCGGCGTCCGGCCGGGCCGCGCGGCCCGGCGCGATCGCTCACCAGGCGGCCCGCGCGTCACATACGAGACAGGGCAGGCGACTTCACACGTGATACATGTGGCGTGATGCCTGACGCCCCATCACCGAGCCACCGGGGACGCCCTTCCGCCGCCGCCCGCACGGCGTGCCCCCCGTCCCCCTCTCCGACGATCAGCCCCCGTTCCGAACGCCCTTGAGGACCCGATGACTCCCGTGATACAGGACGCGCTGGTGTGGGCGCCGACCGGCGGCATGCTCGCCGCCGGCGCGCTCGCACTGCACTACCGCAAGAAGGCGGCCCAGTACCGCACCCGCGCCGGGGTGCTCCAGGACCAGGCCGCCGAGGCGGGACTGCGGGCGGCCGAGGCCGAGCGCGGGATCGCCGTCCGGGACGAGGAGGCGCAGTACCTCGCCGAGACCCGGCTGCCCGACCTGGTGTACGCGCTCCAGTTCGGTCCGGTCGGCGCCGACAGCACCACCGGTACGGCGGGCGGCCTCAGGCACCGGCGGCTGGCCGACACCGTCACGGGCAAGGCCTATCTCTCGGTACTTGAGCAGGTGGGCGCGGTGGCGGAGCGGGCGTCCGAGCACGCCGAGGGCGCCGCCCGTTCCGCCGTGCAGGCGGTGACGCGCTCCGTCCAGGCGCTGGTCTACGAGCAGCAGTCGGCGATCACCCACCTGCTGGACACACAGCACGACGAGAAGTTCCTCGAACTCATCCAGCCCATCGACCACGCCGCCAGCCAGCTGGCCAGGCGCCTCCAGATCCTCGGTGTCCTCACCGGCATGTGGCCGGGGCGCCAGCGCGACGACGCGCCGCTGCTGGAGACGGTGCGCGGCGGCGTCTCCCGGATCAGGGACTACCACCGCGTGCGGGTCCCGAAGGAGTCGGCGCACTACGTGGCCGGGCGCTACGTCGAGCCCGTCGTCCTGGCGGTGGCCGAGCTGCTGGACAACGCGGCGCGGCACAGCGCGCCGAGCACGCCGGTGGAGGTCAGCTTCCTGGAGGCGCACCACGGCATCAGCATCGAGATCCACGACGCCGGCCCCGGGCTGCGGGCGGAGGCGCGCGACGAGGCCGGGCGGCGGCTGTCGGGCGAGGAGCCGATCCGCCTCACCGAGCTGCGCACCCCGCCGAGCTTCGGCCACCTCGGCGTCGGCGCGCTCGCCGCCCAGTACGGCTTCCGCGCCTCGGTGGACGAGGAGCACTCGGTGCACGGCGGTGTCAGGGCGGTGCTGCACATCCCGCGCGCGCTCCTCGCCGCCCCGCCCGGCGAGTCGGACACGGCGCGGACCCGGGCCCAGGGCACGGCGGCCGGCCAGGACCCGGCCCCGGCGCCCCGTACGGACGCGGACCCCGCGCCCGAGGAGGCCGCGGACGACGCGGCGTCACCGGAGTACCCGGTGGGCGAGGACGGCCTGCCCCTGCGCCGCCGCGCCCCCGGCGCGCGGCAGGACCGGTCCCGGCAGACGGCGGAACCCCCCTCCCCCGAGGCCGGTCAGGCACTGGCCGCCTTCGTCCGCGGCACCGAGGCCGCACGCAACACGACTGACTGAGGAGACGACAAACGTGAACAGCCCTGCCTCACCGGACCTGAGCTGGATCCTCGACGAGCTGGTGTCGGCACCGGGGGCCCGGCACGCGGTGCTGCTGTCGGCCGACGGACTGGCGACGGCGATGTCCGAGGGCGTCGACCGCGACATGGCGGACCGCGTCTCCGCGATCGCCTCCGGCATGCAGTCCCTCAGCCGCAGCGGCGCGGCGTTCGTCAGCGGCGGCGAGACGCCGTGGCAGCAGACGATGGTCAGTTACAAGGACGGCTTCCTCTTCGTCATCGCGGCGGCCGAGGGCTCGTTCCTGGTGGCCTCGGCGGGCTCGGGCGTGGACGTCGGCGCCTTCTCGTACCAGATGGCGAAGACGGTGGAGCGCCTCGGGGACGAGCTGGCGGTCGCGCCCCGGCGCCCGCGGTCCGAGACCGCATGACGCCGCCGGAACGGCGGGGCGGCGACCGGCTGGTGCGGACCTATGTGGTCACGTCCGGCCGGGCGCGCGCCAGCCGCAACCACTTCGACCACATCACGCTGGTCGCCCTGTCCACCTCCGCCGTCCACCTCAGCCGCGGCCAGCTGAACCCGGAGCACCACGTCATCCTCGACCGGCTGGCGAGCAGTGCCCAGTCGGTCGCCGAGCTGAGCGCGTTATTGCGCCAGCCCGTGAGCGTGCTGCGCATCCTGCTGGCCGACCTCATGGAGTCAGGACACATCACCACGCGGCAGCCCATCGACGCTGCCGACCCGACCCGCTCGCTGCTGGAGGAAGTCCTTGCCGGCCTTCGGAACCTCTGACCCCTCGCCGACGCTCCGGGGGGACGAGCGCACGGCGAAGATCCTGATCGCCGGGCACTTCGGCGCCGGGAAGACGACACTCGTCAACGTCCTGTCGCAGATCGAACCCGTCAGCACCGAGGAGGTGATGACGAGCGCCGCCGCAGGGGTGGACCGCACGAGCCTGCCGGACAAGACGACCACGACCGTGGCGATGGACTTCGGGCGCCTGCACCTGAGCGACCAGCTCGTCCTCTACCTGTTCGGCGCCCCGGGGCAGCCGCGTTTCTTCCCGGTCCTTGAGGACCTCTCCGTCGGCGCGCTGGGCGCGCTGGTCCTGGTGGACACGCGGCGGCTGGCCGAGACGTACCCGATCCTCCAGCTCGTCGAGGACCTGCGCCTGCCCTACACGGTCGCCATCAACGCGTTCGACGGCGCGCCCGTCATCCCGGACGAGCGGCTGCGCGAGGTCATGGACCTCGACGAGCGCACGCCGCTCGTGTGGTGCGACGCGCGGGACAGGACCAGTTCCCGCGACGCGCTGATCTCCCTCGTCAGCCACCTGCTCACCCTCACGCCGGAAGCCGTCCGATGACCACACACCACGAGTCCGTCCCCACCCGGTGCCCCGTCGCGCACGAGGACGCCGAGGCGCCCGCGGGCCCGATACCCATCCACGGCGAGGCCTTCACCGCCGACCCGCACGCCACGTACCGGCGGCTGCGGGCGCAGGGGCCGATCGTGCCGGTGGAGATATCGCCCGGCGTGTACGGGCTCCTGGCCGTCACGTACCGGGCCGCCCTGCACCTGCTGCGCAACACCCCGGTCCGCTTCGCGAAGGACCCGCGGCACTGGGAGGCCCTGCGCCTCGGCCAGGTGCCCGCCGACAGTCCGGCGCGGTCGATGATGCAGCCGCGTGACAACGCGCTGTGGAAGGACGGCGAGGAGCACGCGCGGCTGCGCAAGGCCATCACCCACAGCCTCGGCCGCGTGGACACGCACGCGCTCACGGCCACCGTCACCCGCATCGCCGACCAGCTGATCGACGCGTTCGCCGCGGCGGGCGAGGCGGATCTCGTCGCCCAGTACACGGACCCGCTGCCGATGCTGACCGTCATCGACATGTTCGGCTGCTCGCAGGAGCTGGGCGGGCGCATCGTCAGCGCCGTCACGCGGCTGTTCGACGGCGCGGAGGCGGCGCGGGCCAACGCCGAGCTGGAGGCGGCCTGCCTGGAGCTGGCGCACCTCAAGCGGCGGCGGCCCGGCCGTGACGTCACCTCGCACCTCATCGCGGCGGGGCTGACCGACCCCGAGCTGATCCAGACGATCCTGCTGGTCATCGGCGCCGCCGCGCCGCCCACCAGCAACCACATCGGCAACGGGCTGCGGCGCGTGCTGACCGACCCGAGCTTCGCGGGCAGCGTCCACGACGGCGTGCGGCCGGTCGCGGACGCGCTCGACGAGGTGCTGTGGGACAACCCGCCGGTCCCCAACTACTCGCCGCTCTACGCGCTCGGACCGCAGAGCTTCGAGGGGGTCGAGCTGCCGCCCGGCGTCCCGATCCTCGTGTCCTTCGCCGCCGCCAACGGGGACCCGGCGCTGGCCGTCGCGACCCCGGGCGCCCGCGCCGGGAACCGCGGCCACCTCGCGTTCTCCGCCGGCGCCCACGCCTGCCCGGCGCCCGACCTCGCCCGCATCATCGCCGAGACCGCCCTGGAGCGCGCCCTCGACCGCCTCCCCGGTCTCGGCCTCGCCGTGCCGGAGAGCGCGCTGGAGAACCGGCCCGGGACGTTCCTGGCCGGACTCACCGCGCTGCCCGTCCGTTTCCAGCCCGACAACCGACTCATCCAGGACAGACCCGCTTCGCACAGATAGGTGACCGCGATGGCAACCGCACAGACCCCTACCACCGGATGCCCCTACCACCTCGACGGCGCCGCCACCGACATCCACGGTGAGGCCGCCGCCCTGCGCGCCCTCGGACCCGCCGCCCCAGTGATCCTCCCCGGCGGGATCCCCGCCTGGTCCGTCACCGACCCGCACCTGATCCGCCGTCTGCTGACCCACCCCGACATCTCGAAGGACGCCCACCAGCACTGGCCCGCCTACATCGACAAGGAGATTCCCGAGGACTGGCCGCTGCGCATCTGGGTGGACGTCCGCAACGCCCTGTCCGCGTACGGCTCGGAGCACCGCCGCCTGCGCCGCCCGCTGGCCGCCGCGTTCAGCACGCGCCGCGTGCGGGCGCTGACCCCGCGGATCGAGGAGATCACCCGCACCCTGCTGGACGAGCTGGCGGCCGCGGGCCCGGACGAGACCGTGGACCTGCGGGCCCGCTTCGCGTGGCGGCTGCCGCTGCTCGTCGTGAACGCCGTGCTGGGCGTGCCCGAGGAGCTGCACGACGGGTTCCGCGACGCGGTCGGCAACCTGTTCGCCACCGACCTGCCGCCCGAGGAGGCGGCGGCGGCCCCGGTGGCGGTGTACGGGCTCATCACGCAGCTGATCGCCCACAAGCGCGAGCAGCCGGGTGACGACGTGACGTCCGCGCTGATCGCCTCGCACGCCGAGGGCGAGCTGACCGGCCAGGAGCTGGCGGACAGCCTGATGCTGCTGATCGGCGCGGGGCACGAGACGACCGTCAACCTCCTCGACCACGCCGCCGTGGACCTGATGCTCCACCCCGGCCAGCTGGCCGAGGCCACCTCGGGCCGCGTCGGCTGGGAGCAGGTGGTGGAGGAGGCGCTGCGGCACCAGGCGCCGATCGCGACGATCATCCTGCGCTTCGCCGTGCGCGACGTGCACGACGAGGCGACGGGGCTGACCTTCGCCCGGGGCGACGCCATCGCCATCAACTACGCGGCGGCCGGGCGCGACCCCGGGGTCCACGGCGACGACGCCGACCGCTTCGACATCGACCGGGCCACGTCCAGGGAGCACCTGGCGTTCGGGCACGGCGCGCACCTGTGCCTCGGCGCGGAACTCGCCAGGATCGAGGCGCGGATCGCGCTGGCGGCGCTCTTCGACCGGTTCCCGGAGATCCGCCTCGCGGTCGGCGCGGACGAGCTGCGCCCGATGCCGAGCCTCATCTCCAACGGCCACGAGCGCGTGCCCGTACGGCTCGGCCCCGCCGCCGCGTAACGGCGCCCCTCCCCCCCACTGCTCCACCGCTCCACTCCCCCACCGCGTCCCCCCACCGCGCGCAGCCGCCAGGACGCGCGCCGGGCCCTCCGCGGCCCGGCGCGCGGCCAGGCCGTTCGCAATCCGGACTTTTCCCCCGCCCGCCTCGTAGGGTGCGTGACGACGCAGCGGAGAGGTGACGGGGTGACAGACGCGCCGGAGATCCGCTCCCTCGGGGAGCCGGGTCCGGAGTTCGACCGGATCTACGCGGAGGTCCTGCGGCCCTCGTTCGACGACGACGAGCTGGCGCCGCCCGGGGAGCTGGCCGCGGAGCTGGCGGCCGGGCGGCTGACCGTCCTGTGGCGCGCCGGCGCGGCGGGCGAGCCGCTCGCGGCGGCCGTCGGCACGTACGAACCCGGCCACCGCATCATGCTCCTGACCTGGCTCGCCGTGCGACCCGGGCAGCGCGGCGGCGGTCTCGGCGGCCCGCTGCTCGACGCGGCCGTGGCGGCGTGGCGCGCGGCGTTCGAACCGTGCATGATCCTGGCCGAGGTCGCCGACCCGGAGCGGCACGCCGCCGACGAGGCGCACGGCGACCCGGCAGGGCGGCTGCGGTTCTACCTGCGACACGGCGCGCGGGTCCTGGACCTGCCCTACTTCCAGCCCGCGCTGGGCGAGGGCCGCAGGCGGGTGCCCGACATGCTGCTGACGGTGCTGCACGCCGACCCCGCGTTCGCCGGGAGCGCGCCGGAGACGATCGACGGCGCGCTGCTGCGGACCTGGCTGGAGGAGCACCAGGCGGAGACGGAGGGCTCGGTGGGCACCGACCCGCGGTCCGCGCGGCTGTGGCAGGCGGTGGAGCGGCCGGGCGGCGTCCCGTACCTGCGCTACCCGGGGTGAGGCGGCCCGCCGCCGCGCGCCGTACGCTCGCGGCATGACGCACGACGGGAACACCGGCCGCCCCGCGCCCGGACTGCTCGCCGCCGCCCGCGCGTTGCTCCCGGAGCACGGCCGCGCCGTCCTCGGTCTCGCGGGCCCGCCAGGGGCGGGCAAGTCCACGCTGGCCCGCGCCCTGACGGCGGCGCTCGGCCCGTCCGCCGCCTATGTGCCGCTGGACGGCTTCCACCTGTCGAACGGCCAGCTCGACCGGCTCGGCCTGCGCGACCGCAAGGGCTCGGAGCCGTCCTTCGACGTCTGGGGCTACGAGGCGCTGCTGCGGCGCCTGCTGGGCGACGGCGGCCGGGAGCCCGTGCGGGACGTGTACGTGCCGGACTTCGACCGCGCGCTGGACGAGCCGGTGGCGGCGCGGCACGCCGTGCCCGCCGCCGCGCGGCTGGTCGTCACCGAGGGGAACTACCTGGCGTGTGACCTGCCCGGCTGGCGGGAGGCGCGGTCCCTGATGGCGGCGGTCTGGTACGTGGACGCGCCGCCGGAGCTGCGGGACGAGCGGCTGATGCTGCGGCACACCGGCTTCGGGCGCGCCCGCGCGGCGGCCCGCGCCTGGATCGACGGGAACGACCTGCCGAACGCCGGTCTTGCCGAGCGTTCGCGCGACCGCTGCGACCGCGTGGTCCCCGGGCTGCCGGGGACCGTGTAGCGTCCGTCCACGGGCCGGGAAGGGCCCCGGGAACGAGGGGGTGGGGACCGTGCGGATCGGGGAGCTGTCCGAGCTGACCGGCACGCCGCGGCGGCTGCTGCGGTGATTACGTCGAGCGCAGAGCAGGGCCTCATCGCCGCCTGCCGCGCGCCGAACGGCTACCGCGAGTACGACGAGCGGTTCGTGGACCGCGTGCTCCAGATCCGCGGGCTGCTCGACGCCGGGCTGCCGACCCGCATCATCAGGCAGATCCTCCCCTGCCTCGACAAGCCGCGCACCATCCACTTCCCGGACGCCACGCCGGAGATGCTCGCGACGCTGGAGCACGAGCGCGAGCGGATGGCGGAGCGCATCGACTGCCTGGTGGGCAACCGGGACGCGATCACCGCGTACCTGGACGAGGTGCGCCGCCTCGCCCCCTCGGGCACCGGCCGCTGACGGGCCCCGCCACCCCTGGGACGCCTGCTACCTGACGACTTCGGCGTGACCTGTGGGGAAACCGTCCCGCCCGGACCCGGCCGCGCGTTACGCTGGCCGAACATGATCGAGTTTGGTCCGGAAATGACCCGGTCCGGCTTGTCGCCGATCGAGGAGGAGCCTGTGGCATCCGCCCCCACCCACACCCTCAACGACTCGCACACCCTGCCCGCCCTCGGCTACGGCACCTACCCGCTGGACGACGCGGAGGCCGAGGAGGCCGTGGCGGACGCGCTGGAGACCGGCTACCGGCTGATCGACACCGCCGTGAACTACGGGAACGAGACCGGCGTCGGCAAGGGCCTCGCCGCCTCCCGGCTGCCCCGCGCGGCGTTCACCGTGACCACCAAACTGCCCGGCAGGCACCAGGGCCACGACGAGACGCTCGCCTCGTTCGCCGAATCCCGGGCGCGGCTCGGCGTCGAGCAGGTCGATCTCTACCTGATCCACTGGCCGCTCCCCCGGGTGGACAAGTACGTCGACTCGTGGCGCGCCATGATCGAGCTGCGCGAGGCGGGGGCCGTCAGGTCGCTCGGCGTCTCGAACTTCACACCCGAGCACATCCTGCGCCTGAAGCGGGAGACCGGCGTCCTGCCGGCCGTCAACCAGATCGAGATGCACCCGCTGCTCCCCCAGGAGGAGCTGCGCGCGTTCCACGCCGAGCACGGCATCGTCACCCAGAGCTGGAGCCCCCTGGGGCGCGGCAGCGACCTCCTGGGCGACCCGGTGATCGGCGGCATCGCGGCGGCGCACGGGGTGAGCCCGGCGCAGGTGATCCTGCGCTGGCACGTGGAGCTCGGCGCCGTGCCGATCCCCAAGTCGGGGAGCGCGGAGCGGCGCCGCGAGAACTTCGACGTCTTTGGCTTCGCGCTGGACGGCGACGAACTGGCCGCGGTCTCCGACCGGCCGCACCGGCGGCTCGGCGGCGACCCGGACACGCACGAGGAGTTCTGAACGCCGCCCGGGGCGGGCGCGCGCCCCGGGACGCGCGGCACTACCGGACGCACCTATCGGAAGAGGGAGTGGAGACATGGGGCGGCAGGCGCAGATCGGGGTCACCGGGCTCGCGGTGATGGGGCGCAACCTCGCGCGCAACCTCGCGCGGCACGGCCACACCGTCGCGGTGCACAACCGCACCGCGACCCGGACCAGGGAGCTGGTGGAGCAGTTCGGCGACGAGGGGGACTTCGTGCCCGCCGAGTCGGCCGAGGAGTTCGTCGCGTCGCTGGAGCGGCCGCGGCGGCTGGTCGTCATGGTCAAGGCGGGGGCGCCCACGGACGCCGTGATCGACGAGTTCGCCCCGCTGCTCGAACCTGGCGACATGATCATGGACGGCGGCAACGCGCACTACGCCGACACCCGCCGCCGCGAGGCCGCGCTGCGCGAGCGCGGCCTGCACTTCGTCGGCTGCGGCATCTCGGGCGGCGAGGAGGGCGCGCTGCACGGGCCGAGCATCATGCCCGGCGGCTCGGCCGAGTCGTACGAGGCGCTGGGGCCGCTGCTGGAGAGCATCGCCGCCCAGGTGGACGGCGAGCCGTGCTGCGCGCACATCGGCCCGGACGGCGCGGGCCACTTCGTGAAGATGGTGCACAACGGCATCGAGTACGCCGACATGCAGCTGATCGCGGAGGCCTACGACCTGCTGCGGCAGGTCGCCGGGTACGAGCCGGCACGGATCGCCGACACGTTCCGCGAATGGAACAAAGGGCGCCTCGACTCGTACCTCATCGAGATCACGGCCGAGGTGCTCGCGCACACCGACGCGGCGACAGGCAAGCCGTTCGTGGACATCGTCGCCGACCGCGCCGAGCAGAAGGGCACGGGCCGCTGGACCGTGCAGACGGCGCTCGACCTCGGCGTGCCGGTGACGGGCATCGCGGAGGCGACGTTCGCGCGGTCGCTGTCGGGCCACGCCGAGCTGCGGGAGGCCGCGCGCGGCCTGCCGGGCCCGGCGCGCCCCGCGCTGCACCCGGACGACGCGGCGCGCTTCGCGAGCCAGGTCGAGGAGGCGCTGTACGCGTCGAAGATCGTCGCGTACGCGCAGGGCTGGGACCTGATCGAGGCGGGCAGCGCGGAGTACGGCTGGGACATCGACCGGGGCACGGTCGCGAAGATCTGGCGCGGCGGCTGCATCATCAGGGCGCGGTTCCTCGACCAGATCAGGGCGGCGTACCACGAGGGCGGCGACGCGCCGGTGACGCTGCTGGCGGACCCGACGTTCGCCGAGGCGCTGGGCGCGGCCCAGAACCCGTGGCGGCACGTCGTGGCGAAGGCGACGGAGCTGGGCGTCCCGGTGCCCGGCATCTCGTCGGCGCTGGCGTACTACGACGCGCTGCGCGCGGAGCGGCTTCCGGCGGCGCTGGTGCAGGGGCAGCGCGACTACTTCGGCGCCCACACGTACGAGCGCACGGACCGCGAGGGGTCGTTCCACACGCTGTGGGGCGGCGACCGGAGCGAGCAGGAGGCCTGAGCGCGCCGGTGCCCCGGCCTCCCTCGCGGGGGGCCGGGGCGGTGCGGACGCGGGTCCCGGATCACGGCTGACGGTCCGGGACCCGCGGGCCGGGTGTGCGGCCGTCCGCCGCGTGCGACGCGCGGCGGACGCAGGGGTCCGTGTACGGGCAGGGTCCTGGCCGTCGTCCCCGGCGGTCGGGTCAGGCCGCCGGGGACGGGCGGCGGTCAGGACTTCTGCTCGACCCGCACCCAGTCCACCTCAAGCTGCACGTCCCCGGCGCGGACGCGGTCCACGCTGGACTGCGGCAGGCCCCAGTAGGGGCTGGTGACCTGGTTGTAGCCCGCCGGGTAGGCGCCGCCGAGCGCCAGGTTGAGGATGACGTACTGGTTGTGGTCGAAGACCCACTGGCCGCGGGTCGCCTCGACCTTCTGGCGCAGCAGCTCGTACACCAGGCGGTCGTCCACGTAGAAGCGCTGGGCGGTCGGGGTCCACTCGACGCTGTAGGTGTGCCACTGGTCGACGGACTGCCCCGCGGGGAAGGTCTGCGAGGCGCCGATGTTGCCGTCGGCCGAGTAGCCGGGGCCGTGGACCGCTGCGCTGGTCCAGTCGGCGTAGCCGATGTTCTCCATGATGTCGGTCTCGCCGCTGGCGGGCCAGGAGACGTTGGGGTCGTCCACGTTGCTGCCCAGCATCCAGAAGGCGGGCCAGAAGCCGTCGCCCACCGGCATCTTGATACGGGCGCTGACGCGTCCGTAGGTGAAGTCGTGCTTGGTGTTGGTGTCGATGCGGCCTGAGGTGAAGTCGTACACCTGGCCGTTGGGGGCCGTGGTGCAGCGGACGCAGTGGTTGGCGCGCAGGCGCAGCGTGCCGCCCGTGACCTGGATGGTCTGCGGGGAGTCGACGTACGCCTGGGACTCGCCGTTCACCGAGCCCATGGTCGAACCGGTGGTGACGACGCGCCACTTGCCGCGGTCGAGGGAGGTGCCGTTGAAGTCGTCGAGGAACGTGGTGCGGTAGGTCCCGCTGGACTCAGCGGGCAGCGGGGCGTACTGGACGTTGCCGTTGCCGCCCGTGCCCCAGACCTGGAACTCGTAGAGCGAGTAGCCGAACTGGGCGGTGTAGGGCGCGGGGTTGTAGAAGGAGCGGCGCTCGACGCCGAGCATCCTGATGTAGCGCGCGTTGGCGGGCGTGCTCAGGTTGACGGTGTCGCGGATGCCGGCCGCTTCACCCGGGCCCTGGATGTCGGCCCGGCGGGCGGCGACCTGCGAGGCGGACGGCTGCCACACCGTGCGCCAGTTGCGGTTGTCGTCGGAGACCTGGATGCGGTAGTCCACGGCGTACGCGGCCTGCCAGTACAGGTCCACCGAGGTGATGCGGGAGGTGGCGCCGAGGTCCACGCCGACCCAGCGGTTGGCGTTCCAGTCGCTGGCCCAGCGGCTGATGTCGTCGCGCAGGTTGGCGGGGATGCCGCCGTCCGTCACGTACGCCGGGGAGTGGGCGGCGTCCTGGTGGACGTCGCCGTAGGCCGGGTGGTTCAGCGCCAGGTTGGTCGTGGTGGTGGAGGCCGGGGCGGTCACGCCGCCGTAGACCTCGAAGGAGAAGAGCGAGTAGCCCCAGGGGGTCGCGCGCTCGATGCCGCGCATCCGGACGTAGCGGCCGGTGACCTCCTGCGGGTAGGTGCGGGCGGTGAGGGTGCCGCCCGTGCCCGCGTTCTCCGTGAAGAACGAGCGCCAGTTCTGCCCGTCCGAGGAGACCTCCAAGGCGTAGCGGCGGCCGTAGGCGGCCTCCCAGGCGAGGCGCACCTCGGTGACGCGGAAGGTCTGGCCGAGGTCGATGGCGATCCACGCGTTGTCCGCGAAGTTGCTCGACCAGCGGGTGGCGCCGTTGCTGTCGAAGGCCAGGGCGGCCGCGGTGTCCGCGTTCTCCGCGCCCGACGAGGTGACCCGGGCGGGGGCGGCCGCGGCCGAGGAGGCGGCCAGGTCGCTGTTCCAGGCCGCCGCCGCGACCCCGCCCGCGGGGTCGGCGGCGGCGGTGTTGCTGATTCCGGTGATGATGAACAGGAGGGCCGCGCCGAGGGCGAGGACCCTGCTGCGTGCACGTGTCCGACTGCGGAACATGACGCTCCACTTCTGCCGATGAGGCAACACAGGGAAAGGTGATGACCCTTTGTCAGACGTCTCGCAAAGATCGTGAGAGCGCTCTCAGACACCTGTGATGGTCACGAGCAGGTTGCGTGCATGTCAACGGCGGCGTCAGGTTCCGGAACGCCCGGCCCTTTCCCGGAAAATCGCGGGTCCGGGCCGGACGGGGTCCCGTCGCCGTCAGCCGTCAGCCGGCCGTCAGGAGGAGGCCTCCCGGGTGAGCCTGATGCTGTCCGCGTACCACTGGCCGCTGTCCTTCACGGTGCGGCGCTGCGTGTCGTAGTCCACCCGTACGATGCCGAACCGCTTGTCGTACCCGTAGGCCCATTCGAAGTTGTCGAAGAGGGACCACGCGAAGTAGCCGCGGATGTCCGCGCCCGCCGCGCGCGCCTTGGCGACCGCGCCGATGTGCTCGACGAGGTAGGCGGTGCGGTCGGCGTCGTGGACCGTGCCGTCGTCCTGCGCCGTGTCGTCGAACGCGGCGCCGTTCTCCGTGATGACCATCGGCACGCCGTACTCCTCGTGCAGGCGCACCAGGAGGCTCGTCAGGCCCTCGGGGACGATCTCCCAGCCCATCGCCGTCACCGGGCGGCCGAAGGGGACGCCGCGGACGACGGGGAGGCCGTCCGCGCCGGTCGTGGCGCCGCTCTCGTCCGTGCCGGCGAACTGGTGGCTGGAGTAGTAGTTGACGCCCACGACGTCCAGCGGCGCGGAGATGACCTCCAGGTCGCCGTCCTCGACGGGCATCTCGATGCCGCGCTCCGCGAGGTCCGCCAGCAGGTCCGCCGGGTAGCGGCCGTGGACCAGCGGGTCCATGTAGACGCGGGTGCTCAGGGCGTCCGCGCGGCGCTGCGCGGCCCGGTCCTCCTCGGAGTCCGAGGCGGGGACGGAGTGGCCCATGTTGAGGGTGATGCCCAGTTCCAGCGGGCCGGTGGCGCGGGCGCGCAGCCGCTGGGCGGCCAGGCCGTGGCCGAGCAGCAGGTGGTGGACGGCGTGCATGGCGTCGCCGAAGTCCTTGCGGCCCGGCGCGTGGAGGCCCATGTCGTAGCCGAGCATGGCCGAGCACCACGGCTCGTTCAGCGTGGTCCAGTGGACGACGCGGTCGCCCAGCGCGTCGTACGCCAGCTCGGCGTAGTCGGCGAACCGGTAGGCCGTGTCGCGGACCGGCCAGCCGCCCGCGTCCTCCAGCTCCTGCGGGAGGTCCCAGTGGTAGAGCGTCACCCAGGGCGTGATGCCCCGGTCGAGCAGGGTGTCCACGAGGCGGTCGTAGAAGGCGACGCCCGCCGCGTTGGCGGGACCGCGCCCGCCGGGCTGGATGCGCGGCCAGGCGAGGGAGAAGCGGTACGTGTCCACGCCGAGGCCGGCGATGAGGTCCACGTCCTCGGTGTAGCGGTGGTAGTGGTCACAGGCGATGTCGCCGTTCTCCCCGTTGACCACGGCGCCCGGGACGCGGCAGAACGTGTCCCAGATGGACGGGGTGCGGCCGTCCTCGGCCACGGCGCCCTCGATCTGGTAGGAGGACGTCGCGACCCCCCAGCGGAAATCGGAGGCGAGTTCGGGGAAGGAGACGGCCGCCGGGCCGGTGCCGGGCCGGTCGGACGGCGTTGCGATGGAGGTCATGGTGCTGTCGTCGCTCCTGTGTGTGGCGCGGGCGGTCGGTCAGGCTTCTGCGTGGAGCCAGCAGGCGACGCTGCGGTCGCTGCCGGGCGTCGGCGGGGCGAGGACCGGCACGCGCTGGTCGCACGGTTCGAATTTCTTGGGGCAGCGCGGGTGGAAGGCGCACCCGTTCGGCATGGCGGTCAGGTCGGGGGGCGAGCCGGGGATGCCGGTCAGCTCCCTGCGGGGGCCGTGCAGTGCCGGGAACGAGTGCAGCAGCCCGTCACTGTACGGGTGGTTCGCCGACTCGTAGATCTCCTTGCTGTCGGCCTCCTCCACGATTCTGCCGCCGTACATGATCGCGATGCGGTCGGAGAACTCGATCAGGAGCGAGATGTCGTGCGTGATGAAGACGACCGAGAAGTCCAGCTCGGCGCGCAGGCGCGTGAGCTGGCGGAGGATCTGGCGCTGCATCACGACGTCGAGCGCCGTGGTGGGCTCGTCGAGGATGACGATGTCCGGGTCGAGCGCCAGGGCCATGCCGATCATGACGCGCTGGCGCATGCCGCCGGAGAGCTGGTGCGGGTAGCTGCCGAGCCGGTCCCGCGAGATGCCGACGAGGGCGAGGAGTTCGGCGGCGCGGGCGTCGCGGGCGGCGCGGCTCATGTCGGGCCGGTGCGCCTTGAGGACGTCCGTCAGCTGGGCGCGCACGGTGTGCACCGGGTTCAGGGAGTTCATGGCGCCCTGGAAGACCAGGGAGATCTCCTGCCACCTGAACGCGCGCAGCTGCTCGTTCCCGAGGCCGAGGATGTCGATCGGCTCGCCCTTGCGCGGGTGGTAGATGACCTCCCCGCCCGTGATGACGCCGGGCGGGGACAGCAGGCGGGTCACGGCGTAGGCGAGTGTGGACTTGCCGCTGCCTGACTCCCCGGCGAGGCCGAGGACCTCGCCGCGGTGCAGGGTGAGGTTGATGTCGCGGACGGCGTGCACCGCCTTGTCCCCGAGGCCGTAGTTGACGTCGAGGCCGCGTATGTCGAGAACGGCTGGTGCGGTCATGGCCGCTTCCCCTTTCCGTTGGAGCGGGCCGGTGGCGTGGGCGGCTCCGTCGGGGGGAGCTTCTGCACGGCGGCGTGCCGGGGGGCACCGGTGGCGGGGCGCTCGTCACGGAGCACGGGTGTGAAGCCGACGCGCATCTTGACGGACCGCTCGCCGCGTCCCTGGCTGCGCAGCCGGGGGTTGATGAACTCGTCGATGCCGAAGTTGATCAGCGACAGGGCCGTGCCGAGCAGCGCGATGCACAGACCGGCGGGAACGAACCACCACCAGGCGTCCTGGGCGAGCGCCTGGTTGCTCTGGGCCCAGAACAGCACGGTGCCCCAGTTCCAGTTCGAGATGTCGGCGATGCCGATGAAGGCGAGCGTGATCTCGGACAGGACGGCGAAGATGACCGTGCCGATGAAGCCGGACGCGATGACCGGCGTCAGGTTGGGCAGCAGCTCGAAGACGATGATGCGCCAGGTGGACTCGCCGGTGGCGCGGGCGGCCTGGACGTAGTCACGGCCGCGCAGCGACAGGGTCTGGGCCCGCAGCACGCGCGCGCCCCACGCCCAGGAGGTGAGTCCGATGACGAGGGCGATGACCAGGTCGCTGGTGTCGGGCAGGAAGCTGGTGATGATGATGATCAGCGGCAGGGCGGGGATGACGAGGAAGACGTTGCTGAGCGAGGACAGCACGTCGTCGCCGACACCGCCGAGGTAGCCGGCCGTCACGCCGATGAGGACACCGAGCACGGTGGCGATCAGGGCGGCGAGCAGGCCCACCAGCAGCACGCCCCGGGTGCCGACGAGGATCTGCGAGAAGATGTCCTCACCGGTCTGGGTGGTGCCGAACGGGTGGTCCCAGGAGGGGGACTGGAGCAGGTCCTCGCTGCGCGCCGACGGGTCGTACGGCGCGAGCCAGTCGCCGAAGAGCGCCATGAGCAGGAAGACGGCGAGGATGCCCAGGCCGATGGCGGTCTTGCGGTTGCGCAGGAAGCGGAACCTGTCGCGGCGCGGGGCCGCCGCCTCGTCTGACGAGGCGACGGCGGATTCGGTGGCTTGCAGGGCCATGGCGTTACCCCTCCCGCCGGGTGCGTGGGTCGAGCAGCAGATAGACGATGTCGGCCACCAGGTTCGCGGCGAGCACCGCCAGGGTGATGAACAGGAAGACGCCCTGCATCAGCGGGTAGTCCTTCGCGCTGACGCCCTGGTAGAGGATGTAGCCGATGCCCGGGTAGGAGAAGACCATCTCGACGAGCAGGGTGCCGCCGACGATGAACCCGAGGGACAGCGCGAAGTTGGAGATGTTCGGGAGGATGGCGTTGCGCGCGGCGTAGGAGAACATCACGCGGCGCTCCGACAGGCCCTTGGCCTGCGCGACCAGCACGTAGTCCTCCGCGGTCACGGAGACCATCATGTTGCGCATGCCGAGGATCCAGCCCGCGATCGAGCTGATGATGATCGTGACACCGGGCAGCACGCCGTGGTAGAGGGCGCTGCCGATGAAGTCGAAGTCCCAGCCGGGCACGAACTCGTTGCTGTAGCCGCCGGACGCGGGGAACCACTGCCACTGCACCGCGAACACCGCGATGGCGATCAGCCCGAGCCAGAAGTAGGGGATCGCGGCGAAGAAGGTGGTGATCGGCAGGATCGAGTCGAGCCAGGAGCCGCGGCGCCAGCCGGCGAGGATGCCGATGCCGGTGCCGAGGACGAAGCTGAGGACGGTGGTGATGCCCATCAGCGTCAGCGTCCAGGGCATGGACTGGCTGATGATGTCGGAGACGCCGGTCGGGAAGTAGGTGAACGACGTGCCGAGGTCGCCGTTGAACAGGTTGCCCCAGTAGTCCATGTACTGCTGCCACAGCGACGTGTCGTTGTCGAGGCCGAAGAGGACCCGCAGCGAGTCGATGGCCTCGGTGCTGAGCTGACCCTGGTACCGGTTGATCAGGGACTGGACCGGGTCGCCGGGCATGAGCCGGGGGATGAAGAAGTTGATCGTGATGGCGGCCCACGCCGTGGCGGCGTAGAAGAGCACGCGCTGGACGAAGTACCTCACGCCGTGGCCCCCTTGTCCACCGGGCGGGCGTCGGCCTTGTCGAGGTCGTCGGCGTACAGCCAGCAGGCGGCCCACTGGCCGCCGGGCAGGTCGAAGCGCGGCGGCAGCTCGGTGCGGCACCGTTCCATGGCCTTCGGGCAGCGCGGGTGGAACCGGCAGCCGGCCGGCGGCCTGATGAGGCTCGGCGGCTCGCCCGCCTTGTCGTCGTCCTCGGAGGCGACGACGGCCTCGCTCACCGCGTCGGCGGCGGCGGTGGGCGCGCCCGCCGGGGCACCGGGGGTGACGGCGATGCGGTCCGGGTCGGGCGCCGAGCCGATGAGGAGCTGCGTGTACGGGTGCGCGGGGCGCTGGGTGACGGTCTCGCTGTCGCCGCCCTCGACCATGCGGCCCGCGTACATCACCAGGGTCTCGTCGGCGAAGTACCGGGCGGACGCGATGTCGTGGGTGATGTAGAGGATCGCCAGGTTGAGGCGTTCCTTCAGGTCGCGCAGCAGGTTCAGGATGCCGAGGCGTATGGAGACGTCCAGCATGGAGACCGGCTCGTCGGCGAGCAGGACCTGCGGGTCGGCGGCCATGGCGCGGGCGATGGCGACGCGCTGGCGCTGTCCGCCGGACAGCTCGTGCGGGAACGAGTCGATGTAGCGCTCGGGCGGCGTCAGGTGGACGCGGCCGAGGAGTTCCTTGAGCGCCTTGTCGAGGTCGGCGGAGGTCTTCCCGGCGCGCTTGTGGATGCGCAGGGCGCGGGTGAGGTGGTACCGGATGGTGTGCGTCGGGTTCAGCGAGCCGAAGGGGTCCTGGAAGATCATCTGGACCTGGCGGCAGTAGGCGCGGAACGCGCGCCCGCGCGCGGCGCGTACCGGCTTGCCCGACAGCAGGAGTTGCCCGCCGGTGGCGGGGTAGAGCTGGGCGAGGAGCCGCGCGATGGTGGACTTGCCTGAGCCGGACTCGCCGACGACCGCGGTGACGGTGCCGCGGCGCAACGTGATGTTGACGGCGTCGACGGCGTGGACGACCGGCCGGTCGCGGTCGGCGAGGTTGCGCAGCGTGCGGCGGACTGCGAAGTGCTTGCTGAGGTCCCTGGCCTCCAGCACGACTTCACGGTCCGTCAGCGGCACTTCGACCGTAGGTGGTTCGGGAGTTTCGGGCATGACTTGGTGTCCTGTCGTACGAGGGCGAGAGGGCGCCCGCCCCCGCCGCGGTGCTGGCGCGGTCCGGGTGCGGCGGGGGCGGGCGGTCTGGGCGGACCCGGCGGGGTCCTTGTCACTCGGGCCTTGTCAGGCGGTCCTCGTCATCGGGGAGCCTGAATCACAGGTGGCCGACGATCCGTTCTGGGGGAAACGTTCCGTCAGTTGGCTGCTTCAAGGTTCAGGACGACCTCCAGGGCACCGCGCTGGGTGGGCTGCGGCGGGGCGTACGGGTCCTCCTCCGTCGGCCAGCCGGTCCAGTTCCTGGTGCTGTACTCGGCGCCGATGGGACCGGCGACGGTCGGGATCATCGGCACCTGGTCGACGAGGATGCGCTGGAGCTCGTACAGCGCCTCGTTGCGGGCGTTGTCGTCGGTCGCCTCGCGGTACTCGGCGAGCGCGGCGGTCGCCTCGTCGTTCTGGAAGCGGCCGAAGTTGCCGCCGGGGGACGCCTCGCCGATCGGCTTGTACAGGTCGCCGTCCATGATGTTGGCGTACATGTCGTACGGCGTGGCGCCGGTGTTGGTCCAGTGCAGCGTGGCGTCGAAGCCACCGGCGTTGACCGCGTCGGTCCACGCGTCGACGGTCTGCGTCTCGACGCTGGCCTCGATGCCGATCTCGGCGAGGTTGTCGCGGATGATCGACAGCGCGGTCAGGTAGTCGGACCAGCCGGCCGGGTCGGTCAGGGTCAGCGTGACCGGGTCGCCCTCGGGGGTGCGCAGGGTGTCGCCGTCCAGCTCGTAACCGGCCTCCTCCAGCACCGCGCGGGCGCCTTCGACGTCCGGCTCCGCGACCTGGCCCTGGAACTCGGGGGCGACGAACGACTCGCCGGCGGGCAGCGGCAGACCGGTCGGGTTCTCCAGCAGCGGGTACAGACCGGCGTGGGCCACCGAGCTGATGTCCGACCGGTTGATGACCATGGACATGGCGCGGCGCAGCGCCGGGTCGTCGAACGGGGCGCGCTCGTTGTTGATCCACAGACCGTGGATGCCGAGGCCGGTCGGGAACCACAGCTTGTGGTTCTCCGGGTCACGCTCGACGAAGACGCTCTCGTAGTCGGGCATGAAGACGTAGGACCATTCGCTGTCGCCGTTGGCGAGCGCGGTGGTCTGCGCGTTGTTGTCGTTGTACGACGTGTAGCGCAGCTCCTCGACCTCGGGCAGGTCCTGCCAGTAGCTGTCGCGGCGGACCAGCGTGACCGTCTGCGGGGTGAAGGTGTCGATGGAGTAGGGGCCGGTGCCGACCGGCTCCTGGTCCTCGTACATCTCCGGGGCCTCGACCTCGGACCATATGTGCTCGGGCACGATGTAGGTGTCGAGGATGCGCGTCTGGTTGACGAACTGCGACGACTCGAAGGTGACGGTGACGGTGTTGCCGTCGACCGCGACGTCCGAGAAGGGCAGGCCCGCGGTGTTCAGCGCGTCCGTGTTCATCAGCAGGTCGAAGGTGAACGCGATGTCCTCGGCGGTGAAGTCCTCACCGTCCGCCCAGGTCACGCCCTCACGCGCGGTGATGGTGACCTGGGTGAAGTCCTCGCTGAACTCCCACGACTCGGCGAGCCACGGGTCCGGGTCCTGGTCGGGGCGGACCGGGTTGGTCATGGCGAGGGGTTCGTAGATCATCGCGCGGTAGCCGAGGGAGGCGCCGGCGGAGGTGTCGAGGAAGGGGTTGCTGTTGTTGGTCTGCGGGCCGTTCGGCATGCCGACGTTCAGCACACCGGTGCCGCCACCGCCGCCGGGGCCCGACGCCCCTTCGCTGCCGCCACCGCCACAGCCGGCGATGACCCCGAGCGCGATGAGGACGCTCGTCGCGGTGGTGAGCGTTCTGCGTGAACGCGTACGGACTCTCATGTTCTGGAACCTCCCGTAGGGCAATGCTGTTCTCTCGGCGCCGTGTCGTGTGCACTGTCCCGATGGCGCTGGGACCGGCGCCGCGTGCGTAATACGCGGTCCTGCGGTGGCGCGCCGCCCGGCGGCGCTGTGGGGGTGCGGTGGTGCGGGGTGGTGCTGGTGGTACGGGGTGGTGCGTGGAGGGACCGTCAGCCCGGCGCGGACGACCGGACGACGAATTCGGTGGGCAGCACGACCGGTTCGGTGTCCAGCGGGATCACTCCGCCGAGGTGGTCGAGCATGCGCCGGGCCGCCGTCTCCCCCATCGCCCGCATGGGCTGGCGGACGGTGGTGAGGGGCGGTTCGGTGTAGGCCGCGATCGGGATGTCGTCGAATCCGATCACGGCCACGTCGTCCGGGACCCGGCGACCGGCTCCCCGCAGGGCGTGCAGGGCGCCGGTGGCGCTGAGGTCGTTGTGCGCGAAGACGGAGTCGAAGTGCAGTCCGTCGGCCAGCGCGCGTTCGATCTGGGTCTGTCCGCTGCGGACGGTGAAGTCGCCGGGGAGGACGTACTTCTCGGTCAGGGCCACGCCGTTCTCGCGCAGCACCCGTCCGAAGCCTGTGAGCCGGTCCTGCACGCAGCCGAAGTGCCGGGGCCCCGTAAGGGTGAGCGGGGCGCGGCGCCCGGAGGCGAGCAGGTGGTGCGCCGCCGCGGCGGCGCCCTCGGCGTTGGTGGTGGCGACCGAGGGGAACTCGGGGCGCTGCCCCCGGTCGTCGATCATGACGAGCGGCAGGCCCTGGTGGTGGAGCGCGGCGATCATGCGGAGCGTGTTCTCCGGCTCGATGACCAGCACCCCGTCGAAGGCGCGGGCGGACACCTGGCTGGTGAACTGCGCCATGGACACCTCACCGCGGTTGCAGGTGAAGAGGAGGAGGCCGTAGCCGGCGGCCTCCACCGTGTCGGCCACGCCCTGGACCATCTCGCCGACCCAGGGCCAGGTCAGGGACGGTACGAGCATCGCCAGCGTGCGGCTGCTGCCCCGGGCGAGGCCGACGGCGCGCGAGCTGGGGACGTACCCCAGTTCCGCGATGACGGCCCTGACGCGGTCAGCGGTCTCCGAGTCCACCTCGCCCTTGCCGTTGAGCACGCGCGAGACGGTGGTCTTGCTGACCGCCGCGGTACGCGCGACGTCGGCGATGGTGACACGCATGGACTGGGCTCCTCGGGCACATGAGGGCTGCCGTCCGACTCGGCGGCAGCGCCGACACCGGTTCCGGAACCGGTTCCGGCGATGTTGCGTGGGAGTTAACCGGCTCGCCCGAAACCCGTCAAGAGATGGCGGGTCAATCTTTCGAGGGCCACTCAGGCGCGCACAAGCTTTCAAAGCTTGAACGCGGAAAACGTTGCACCCGGACTGACCAGCACCGCTGTTTCATGGTCACGATGACATCTCGTTCCACGCTCCCTTGCGTGACACCCCTGTTGCCGCTGGTGGGAGACGGTATGCAGGTTTGCGCAGCGTGCCCACGGGGCAACAGGCCTCGATTCGGTAACGGTACGGACCAGGCCGCCGCCCGCCCCCCTCCCCTCACCGCTCCCGCCCGTACGGTCACGTGCTGTGAGCGCCCCGCGCGGCGGCGCGGAACCACGCATGCCGCGCCGCCGCGCGCGGTACCCGCATGCGGGCGCGCCGTCCCGCCGGGGCAGCCGGGTCCGCCATCCGGCGGACCCGGCCGGCCGGACGGCCTGTCGCCCGGGGAGACCCCCGCCGCGCCTGGCAGCGTGCCCGGTACGGCGCACCCCGGCGGGGGCCGGGCAGCCCCCAGGAGAGCCGGGCAGCCCATGAGAGCCGGGCAGCCCATGAGAGCCGGATTGAGGAGCGCAGATGCAGATCGGTTACAAACTCGCGTCCGAGGCGTTCGGTCCTGACGAGCTCGTGCGGCAGGCGGTGCTCGCCGAACGGGCGGGCTTCGACTTCGTCGAGATGAGCGACCACTTCCACCCGTGGCTCGACAACCAGGGCCACTCGCCCTTCACCTGGACGGTGTTCGGCGCCATCGCGGCGAAGACCGACCGGATCGGTCTCGCGACCGGCGTGACCTGCCCGACCGTCCGCTACCACCCGGCGGTCATCGCCCAGGCCGCCGCCACCCTCGCCCTGCTCTCCGGCGGCCGGTTCACCCTGGGCCTCGGCGCGGGCGAGCGGCTGAACGAGCACGTCGTGGGCCCCGGCTTCCCCGAGTCCGTGCCCGAGCGGCACGAGAGGCTGCGCGAGGCGGTGGAGATCATCACGCTGCTGTGGCGCGGCGGTTACCGCAGCTACGAGGGCAAGCACCTGCGCCTGGCGGACGCCCGGGTCTTCGACCTGCCGGACGAACCGCCGCTGATCGCGCTGGCCGCGGGCGGGCACGAGGCGGCCACGCTCGCCGCCGAGACGGGCTGCGGCCTCTTCGCCACCGAGCCGCGCCCCGAGCTGGTCGACACCTACCGGCGGTCGGGCGGTGACCTGCCGCGCTACGCCGAGGTGCCGCTGGCCTGGGCGCAGGACGAACGCACCGCCGCGCGCGCCGCGCTGGAGACCAACCGCTGGGGCGTCACCGGCTGGAAGGTGATGAGCGAACTGCCCAACCCCGTGAACTTCGAGGCCGCCACCACCACGGTGCGCGAGGAGGACATGCTGAAGCAGTTCGCGTGCGGCGGCGACCCGGACCACCATGTCGCGATGGCGCGGAAGTTCGCGGACGCGGGCTTCGACCGGCTGGTCCTGATGAACGCGGGCCCCGACCCCGACGGGTTCATCGAGTTCTTCCGCGACGAGCTGGCGGGCCGCCTGCGCGACCTCAGCCCGCGTGCGGCGAAGGTCTGACCCGGGTCGGCACGGACGGGCGGGGCGGGGTACGCCGGTACCCCGCCCCGCCCGCGCCGGGCGCGCTCAGTGGGCGGTGCCGGTCCGCCACAGGACGCGGCCGTCCGCCGCGCGGACGACCACGTCGCCGTCCGCCCGCACCACCAGCGCGGCGCCGGGGTTGCCGCCCGTGCCGGTGCTCCACAGGACCGCGCCCGCCACGTCCACGAGCACCAGTGACCCGTCCTCGCGCAGCTCGCCGCGCACCCCCGTGCTCCCCGCCATCCCCGCGTCCCAGAGGCGGTTCTCGTTCTCGTCGCGGACGACGAGGTTGTTGTCGGCCTCGTACCGCAGCCGCGCCGTGCCCGAGCTGACGACCTCGCCGCGCGCGATGATCGCGGGCGCGGTCACCACCCGGTCCCGCGGCGGGCCGCCGCCCGGCGGGACCGCCCCCTCGGCCAGCAGCTTCAGGGCGGTGAGCGAGGGCGTGAACGCGTACACCCCGCCCTCGGTGCGGACGAACTGGCGCAGGCTCAGTTCCGCCGCCCCGTCGCCGTCCCGGCCGCCCGCGGGGAACGAGACGGTGCCGTCGCGCCCCAGCACCGCGTCCCGGCCCACCGAAGGCTCCCTGCTGGGGAAGTCGTGGCCGTCGATCCAGGTGCGCTGGACGAACTCGAACTGCGCGACGAGATCGGCCTGGTAGGACACGAAGACGAGCCCGCGCGGGGCGTCGGGGCCGTTCCCGCCGCCCGCGGCCGGGTCGAAGGGCAGGCCGAACGGGATGCCGCGCCGCATGATGCGCCGCCCGTCGAGCGCCCCCTTCTGCTCCAGCGCCGCGTCGTCGTCGGCGTTCACCTTGAGCCCGTCCCGGGGGTTGCACTTGCGCATGTGCGAACACAGCGGGGTGACGCGGCCCTCGAAGTCGTCGGCGAACGTCACGTCGTTGTCCCCGTCGTCGGCGAGGACGGACGCCGGGTCGGCGTCGCGGTACTTGGCGACCGGCGCGCCGGAGCGCCAGCGCCCGAAGAGGCGCGCCGCCAGCCACTCCGAGCCGGCGTCCTCCGGGACCGCGCCCGCCTCCTTCAGCACCCGTAGCTGGTCCGCGACCTGCGCCCACCAGCCCGGCACGTCCTGGGCGAGGCGGCGCACCACCTGGAACGATCCGTCGGCCATCCAGTCGGGCAGGTAGGGACCGAGCCGGTGGTCGGCCGGGTGCCCGTGCACGATCTCGCCCGCGGGCAGCACACGGGTGCCCGGCTTGCCGCGCTGGTGCTGCGGGTCGTCCGGGTCGCGCTCGTCGAAGCCGTCCACGGCGGGCTGGCTGATGCCGTCCTTGAAGCCGAAGTGCTCCTTGCCGCGCCGGGCACCGGTGAGCGTCGCGCCGTACTGTTCGAACGACACGGTCACCCGGTGCGTCGCGGCCTCCTGGCGTTCGCGGGCCAGCGCCGCGTGCAGGTCCTCGACCCGGTCGGCGGCCACGGTCAGCACCGCGTGGACGGGCAGGGTGTGGCCCGCGCCGAAGAGCCAGCCCGACGGGTCGTTCGCCCCGGTGTCGCCGAGCGACGCGGCGCGGGCGGCCATGCCCTGGACGAACGCCTCCTGCGTGCTGCCCTTCGGGACGTCCGCGTACGGGGCGCCGCCGACGAGGGTGACGAGCCCCGGGTGCGTGAAGCTGACGGAGCGCCAGACGGCGTTGAGGTTGCGCGGGTCGTCGCCGCCCGAGTTGCGCCGGGCCCGGCTGAAGACCGCGTTGAACGCCGCGACGTCGCGTGTCGTGGCGACGCGGTGCCGGAGGCGCCCCAGCCAGCGGCGGGCGCGCTCGCCGCTGCCGAAGGTCAGGAACAGCAGCTGGACGTGGTCCTTCTTGAACCCGGCGAGCACGTCGCCCTGGATCTCGGTGCTGCGGCGCAGCGGCAGGTCGGGCCGGGGGGCCGGCTCGCCGGCCTGTTCCGGTACGTGCGACGGCGCGAGCGTGACGTCGGGGTGCGCGGGCACGGTCGGCGCGGGCGCGGGTGCCGCTGTGGAAGGGGCGGCGGTGGTGACGGCGGCGGCGGATGTGGCGTCGTCCGGCTTCGTGACGGTGCCCGCCTGTCCGGACGCGGGCGTGGCGGATGTGAACCCCATGGAACTCCCCCGTTGTGCTTCAGATCCCCGATGCGGCCGCGCCGGTGCGGGCCGGCCGCCTGCCCGAACGTATCCATCCGCTGGTCACGCTGTGTGCGGTCGGGCGGTCAATCCACTCGTTCGAGCGAACCGGGCGCGTGGGCGGACCGGTCAGGACGTCAGGGCCGCGAGCCGGCGCTGCGCCGGGTGCAGGGAGCGGCGCGCGCGGTGCAGGCCGGTCCAGGGGTCGCCGCGCCCGGCGAGCCGGTCCGGCAGGGTCCGCAGCGTCCAGTCGCGCGGCCCGAGCCCGGGGTCGTCCACCTCGTCCCAGCTCAGCGGGGTGGCGACCGGCGCGTGCGGCCTGGCGCGCACGGCGTACGGCGCGACGGCCGTCTGCGCGTAGCCGTTCCGCTGGGTGTCGAGGTAGAGGCGGCCCGCCCGGCGGTTCTTGCGCGCCTCGGTGGTCAGCCGGTCGGGGTGGCGGGCGGCGAGGATGCCGGCGACGTCGCGGGCGAAGCCGCGGACCGTGTCGAAGTCGCTACGCCCGTCCAGCGGGACGAGGACGTGCAGGCCGCGCGAGCCTGTGGTCATGACGACGGGCCGCAGGCCGAGGTCGGTCAGCAGGCCGCGCAGTTCCTTGGCCGCCCAGCGGACCGTGCCGAAGTCGGCGCGTGGCCCGTCGCCGCCCTCGCCCTCGGAGGGCGGGTCGAGGTCGAACACCAGCCGGTCGGGGCAGTCGAGGCCGCCGGTCCTGCTGAGCCAGACGTGCGGCGTGATGCACGCCTGGTCCGCCAGGTACGCGAGGGTCGGCGCGTCGTCGCAGACGGCCATGGTGAGGCTGCCGCCCTCCTTGGGGACCTCCTGCCGGTGCACCCAGTCGGGGAAGTGGGCGGGGATGTCCTTGTGGAAGAACGACCTGCCCGCGTAGCCGTCCGGGTACCGCTCCATGGAGACGGGCCGGTCACGCACGTACGTGAGCATCGGCCGGGCCACCGCGCGGTAGTAGTCGAACAGTTCCGCCTTGGTGATGCCGTCCTCGGGGAACATCTCCTTGTCCGGGTGGGACAGGGGCACCTGCCGCCCGCCGACCCGGACCTCCTGCCGCTTGCGTGCGCTCACCGCCCCCGGGTTCCCCGCGTGCCGTGGCGCAAACGGCGGCGCCGGGCGGCCGGCGACGGCGGGTTTTGGCGGCGCGGACGTCGGTTACCCGCCCCGGGAGCGCGGTGGAGCAGTCGGACATTCCCGGTCTGCCCCCGCGACACACCGGACAACCCCGGACGAGAAGGCGACAACGCCGGAGGAAAGGCAGGCATCCCATGCGCATCGCGTTCCTGGTGGCGCCGGAAGGCGTCGAACAGGTCGAGCTGACCGAGCCCTGGCGGGCGCTGACCGAGACGGGCGAGACCCCGCAGCTGGTCTCCACGAAGCCGGGCCACATCCAGGCGTTCAAGCACCTGGACCACGGCGACACGTTCCCCGTGGACCGGACCGTCGACCAGGTGACGGCGAAGGACTACGACGCCCTCGTCCTGCCCGGCGGCGTGGCCAACCCCGACGCGCTGCGGCTCGACGAGCGCGCCGTCGCCTTCGCGAAGGGCTTCTTCGACGCGGGCAAGCCGGTCGCGGCGATCTGCCACGCGCCGTGGACCCTGATCGAGGCGGACGTGGTGCGCGACCGCACCATGACCTCGTGGCCCAGCCTGCGCACCGACCTGCGCAACGCCGGGGCGAACTGGGTGGACGAACGCGTGGTCGTCTGCACGAGCGGGCCGAACACGCTGGTCACCAGCCGCAGGCCGGACGACCTGCCCGCCTTCGACGAGGCGATGCTGAACGAGTTCGGGAAGGCGATCGCATGAAGCTCGACATCCTCGAACCCCTCCTGAGCAGGCCGGGGCCGTGGGCGTCCGTGTACGTGGACACCTCGCGGACCTCGGAGAACGCGGTGCGGATCGGCGAGTTGCAGGCGCGCGACGCCTACGACCGGCTCGGCGAGCAGGGCGCCGACGAGGCGACCCGCCGCGCCGTCCGCGCGACCGTGGACGGCCTCGACCGCGAGCACCTGGGCCACGCCGTGTTCGCCACGGACGGCGAGACCGTGCTGTCGGTCCCGCTGACGGACCCGCCGCTCTCGCCGCCGCTGACGGACTGGGCGCCGCTGGCCAGGCTCGGCCCGCTGCTCGACCACGGTGGCCCGGAACCGCGCTGCCTGGTCGCGTTCGTCGACCGCAGGGGCGCCGACTTCGAGCTGCGCGGCATGCGGCGGCACCCGGCGGACGCGGGGCACGTCTCCGGCCGCCAGTGGCCGATCCACCGCACCGCGCGCGACGACTGGGGCGAGCGGCACTTCCAGCTGGCCGTCGAGAACACCTGGGAGGAGAACGCCCGGGAGACCGCCGACGTGCTGGCGTCGGAGGCCGCGCGGACCGGCGCGGAGATGATCGTCATCGCGGGTGACGAGCGCGAGCGGCGCTCGGTGTGGGAGCAACTGCCCGAGCCGCTGCGGCAGATCGCGTACGAGGCGGAGTCCGGCGGCCGTGCCCCGGGCGCGGACAACACGCTGCTGGACGCACAGATCGACGCGGCGCGCGTGGACATCGCGCGGCAGCGGGCGGCGGAGACGCTGGACCGCTTCCAGGCCGGGCGCATGCCGTCGTACGGCGACTCGGCGGAGGGCGTGCCCTCGCTGGTCGACGCGGCGCGCGAGCACCGGCTGGACACACTGCTGATGCGTGTCGGCGGCCCCGACCTGCACCGCGACGTCTGGGTCGGCCGCGACCCCGACCAGATCGCGGTGCGGCGCACGGACGCCGAGGCCCTGGGCGTGTACGACCCGTGGGCGGTGCGGGCGGACGACGCGCTGCTGCGCTCGGCGGCGGCGACCGGCGCCGACGTGGTGCCGCTGCCCGCCGAGGCGGACGCGCGGGACGAGGCGCTCGGCCCGCCGCTCGGCTCGATGGAGTACCCGTCGGGCGGGCTCGGCGGCCTGCTGCGCTGGCCGTACCAGGACGGCGTGCCCGGCGGTGGCCACCGCGCGGTGCCGTGAGCACCGGCGCGGGCGCCGCGGCCCGGCGGGACGGGTGGCCGGAACCGGCCGCCGCCCGCCGGCGCGCCGCCGTCCACGGCGTTACGCGCGGGACCGTGCGGGTACCCGCGCTCGGAATCGGACCCCGGCCCCGGCCGGGATGCAGGGAGGCTCGGACATGACCGCGACCATGGACACGACCACGGACCAGTTCCTGGCAGATCTGGCGCAGCAGCTGCGGGTGGACTCGGTGCGCGCCACGTCGGGCGCCCACTCGGGCCACGCGACGTCGTCGATGTCCGCCGCGGACCTGATGTCCGTGCTGCTGGCGCGGTACTTCCGCTACGACTTCGACTGGCCCGACCACCCGGGGAACGACCATCTGATCTTTTCCAAAGGGCACGCGTCGCCGCTGCTGTACGCCATGTACAAGGCGGCGGGCGTGGTGACCGACGAGGAGCTGATGACGTTCCGCACGCTCGGCAGCCGCCTCGAAGGGCACCCGACGCCGCGCCTGCCCTGGGTGGACGTGGCGACCGGCTCCCTGGGGCAGGGCCTGCCGATCGGCGTCGGCGTGGCGCTGACCGGCCGCAGGCTGGACAGGATGCCCTACCGGGTGTGGGTGCTGTGCGGCGACAGCGAGATGGCTGAGGGCTCCGTCTGGGAGGCGTTCGAGCACGCCGGGTACGAGAAGCTGGGCAATCTCACGGTGGTCGTGGACGTGAACCGCCTCGGCCAGCGCGGCCCGACCCGCCACGAGTGGGACCTCGACGCGTACGCCCGCCGCGCCCAGGCGTTCGGCTGGCACACGATCGAGGTGGACGGGCACGACATCGCCGCCGTCGACGCCGCCTACGCCGAGGCCGCGGGCGAGGAGGACCGGCCGACCGTCATCCTGGCGCGTACGCGGAAGGGCCGCGGCGTGAAGGCCGTGGAGGACCAGGAGGGCAAGCACGGGAAGCCGGTGCCCGACGAGACCGAGGCCATCGCCGAGCTGGGCGGCATCAGGGATCTGCGGGTGGACGTCGAGCGGCCGCCCGCCGCCACGGCGCCGCGCCGCGCGCAGGGCGTCCACACGCGCATGCCGCGCTACGGGATGGGCGAGCCCGTCGCGACGCGCAACGCGTACGGCGACGCGCTGACGGCCGTGGGCGAGGTGCGCGAGGACGTGGTGGCGCTGGACGGGGAGGTCGCGGACTCGACGCGCTCCGGCGTGTTCGCCGAGAAGTTCCCCGACCGCTTCTTCGAGTGCTACATCGCCGAGCAGGAGATGGTCGCGACGGCGGTGGGCATGCAGGTGCGGGGCTGGACGCCGTACGTCTCGACGTTCGCCGCGTTCCTGACGCGCGCGCACGACTTCCTGCGGATGGCGTCGGTCAGCAGGGCGAAGCTCAGCGTGGCCGGGTCGCACGCGGGTGTGGCGATCGGCGAGGACGGGCCGTCGCAGATGGCGCTTGAGGACCTCGCCATGTTCCGCTCGATCCACGGCAGCACCGTGCTGTACCCGTGCGACGCGCACCAGACGGGCCACCTGACGGCCGCCATGGCCGATCTGGACGGCATCAGCTACCTGCGGACGTCGCGGGGCAAGATGCCGGTGATCTACGGGCCGGACGAGGAGTTCCCCGTGGGCGGCAGCAAGCTGCTGCGGGCGTCGTCCGACGACGTGGTGACGGTCGTGGCCGCGGGGGTGACCGTGCACGAGGCGCTGAAGGCGGCCGACGAGCTGGCCGGCGAGGGCATCCGCGTGCGCGTGATCGACCTGTACTCGGTGAAGCCGGTGGACGTCGCGACGCTGCGCGAGGCGGCCGACGTGACGGGCTGCCTGCTGACGGTGGAGGACCACCACCCCGAGGGCGGGATCGGCGACGCGGTGTTCGAGGCGTTCGGCGACGGGCGTCCCGTGCCGCGGCTGCTGCGGCTCGCCGTCAGCTCCATGCCGGGCTCGGCGACGGAGGCGGAGCAGCTGGAGGCGGCGGGCATCGACGCCTCGGCCATCGCCACGGCGGTCCGCCGCCAGGCGGCGGGCCACGGCACCGTCTGACGCCGGTCCAGGTCGTGTCGTGCGGATCGTGGCGGATCGGTCCGCGTCGTCGGACGCCGTGCGTCGCGAGGCACCGGATCGCCACCCGTACCGGGCGTACCCGGGCGACGCGGCACCGCGGCGAAGTGCGGTGACCGGCGGCGCGCGCCAGGCACGACCCGAACGACGGCTTAGGACACGGCCTGGCCGCCGGCCCGTCCGCCGCTGTGGGCGAGGGTGGCGGCCAGGACGCGTTCCGCGGTCTGTTCGACGGCCGGGAGTGCGGCGAGCACCGTGCGGGCGCGTGCCGTGAGGTCGGCGGCCGAGGTGATGCCCAGGTCGGCCAGCGCGGCGTGGAAGGCGGGCTCCAGCTCGCGGCGCAGCGCGGCGGGCGCGTCGGCGTCCAGCGCCGTGTGGCAGCGCGCGAACGTCGCGGCGATCCAGAACATCACCTCGCGGTGCCGCCCCTGCCGGATCAGCCGCAGGCTGCCGTCCACGGCGATGGGCCTGGCGGCGGGCGTCAGGTCCGAGCTGAAGAAGAACGGGGTGCGGGCGACGGCGGCCGTCGCGTCGAAGGTGCGCGCGAGGGCGTGCAGGTGCTCCTCCGCGCGCCGCGCCGTGAGGTCCTGACAGCCGAGCAGCGTGAGCAGTTCCTCGTACGCGTCGCCGAGCCCATGGGCGGTGAGCAGTTCGCGGGCGGCGAGGTAGCGCAGCCGTACGGTCGGGTTGCGCAGACCGGCGACGAGGACGACGTGCGTGGTGACGCCCGTGGGGAACAGCCACGCCAGCACGGTCTGCGGCCAGGGCGCGGCGGTGGGGTCGAAGCCGGTCAGGGCGCGGGCGACGTTGCCGCGCGCCTCCGCCCAGCGGCGGCGCACCCAGCGCGGCTCGGCGAACGCGCGGCCCACCTCCGTCCGCAGCCGTCCCAGCTCGCCCGTGGGGTCGGCGAGCACGGTGTCCCCCACCGCGAGATCCGCGCGGAACGCGCCCGCCAGGTGGTAGGAGCCGAGCACGTCCGCCGGGGAGGCGAGGCGGGCGTGCGGCAGGTAGGAGACTTCGAGGAGCGCGCCGCCGTACAGGAACTTCCCCGGCTTGTGGCCCTCGGGCAGCTCGTCCAGGACGACCATCACGTCCGTGTCCGAGCCGACCGGGACCTCCGCGCCGGGCGGCAGCGACAGCGTCGAGCCGGTCAGGTACGCGCCACGGAAGCCGGGCAGCCGGCTCCCGTGGCGCGCGACCCAGTCCGCCGCCGCGCCCCTGGCGTCTCCGGCCAGCACCGGGCCGTCAGCCCGCCCGGTCGAAGTGGGCGGCGGCCAGGTACTCGGGCTTCGGGTCGAGGGCGGCGGCCAGCCGGAAGTGCCGCAGCGCCTCGTCGCCGCGCCCGGCGCGCTGGAGCGTGCGGGCGAGCGCGAAGTGCGCGAACGGGTTGTCGGGCTCGCGCTCAAGCACCAGGCCGAACTCCAGCTCGGCGGCGCGCAGCTGCGCCGCGAGGAAGAAGGCGCGGGCGCGCAGCAGACGCGCGGCGGTGTTCTCGGGGTGCGCGCTGACGACGGGGTCGAGCAGCTTGAGGGCGCCGCGCGGGTCGCGGGCGTCGAGCAGGTGCTCGGCCGCGCGGTAGGCGATGACGTTGGTCTCGGGAGTGGCTTCGGGCACGGGAGTCTCCTTGCGCTCGCTGCCGGACGGGCCCCGCGGGTGTCCGGGGTTCCGAGCCGGGGAACGTTGCCGACCGGGGGGTTATTCCCCCTGCGGGCCCGTTCCCGCACCTCCGGTCACGGCGGCGGCCCGCCGGGCGGGGGCGGGGGGCCGCGGCTAGCCTGGGGGATCATGGCCACGTCCGACGCCCCGTCGCCCCGTACGCAGTCGCCCGACGGCCTGCCGCCGCGGCGCCGCATCCTCGTCCTCGCGATCTGCTGCATGAGCCTGCTGATCGTCAGCCTCGACGTGACCGCGCTGAACGTCGCCCTGCCGTCACTGGGGCGCGAGCTGGACGCGGACATCTCGGGGCTCCAGTGGACGGTGGACATCTACACGGTGGTCATCGCGTCGTTCCTGATGCTGTCCGGCTCGACGGCGGACCGGGTGGGGCGGCGCCGGGTGTTCATGACGGGCCTGGTGGTCTTCGTGACGGGCTCGGTGCTGTGCGCCCTGGCGCCGGGCCTGGGGTGGCTGGTCGCGTTCCGCGCGGCGCAGGCCGTGGGCGGGTCGATGCTGAACCCGGTGGCGATGTCGATCATCACCAACACGTTCCGCGACCCGAAGGAGCTGGCGCGGGCGATCGGCGTGTGGGGCGGTGTCGTCGGCATCTCGATGGCGGTCGGGCCCGTGGTCGGCGGCGCGCTGGTGCAGTCGTTCGGCTGGCGGGCGATCTTCTGGATCAACCTGCCGATCGGGCTCGCGGCGCTGTTCCTGACGATGCGGTTCGTGCCGGAGTCGCGGGCGCCGCGCCCCAGGCGTCTCGACCCGGTGGGCCAGCTGCTGGTGATCGTGGTGCTCGGCGGGCTGACGTTCGGGATCATCGAGGGCGGCAAGGAGGGCTGGACGTCGCCGCTGCTGGTGGCGCCGGTGGCGCTGGCGGTGGCCGCGCTGGTCGCGCTGCTGGTGTACGAGCCCCGGCGCGCGCAGCCGCTGCTTGAGGTGCGCTTCTTCCGGAGCGCACCGTTCAGCGGGGCGTTCGGCATCGCGATCGCGGCGTTCGCGGGCCTGGGCGGCTTCCTCTTCCTCAACACGATCTACCTCCAGGACGACCGGCACCTGTCGGCGCTCGACGCGGGCCTGCACCTGCTGCCGATGGCGGCCGTGACGCTGTTCTTCTCCCCGCTGTCCGGCTACCTGGTGGGGCACATCGGCCCGCGGGTGCCGCTGCTGCTGGCCGGCACGGCGATCACGGCCAGCGGCGTCCTGCTGACCCGGCTGCACCCGCACACGTCGCTGCCGCTGCTGTTCGCCGCGTACGCGCTCTTCGGCATCGGCTTCGGGCTGGTCAACGCGCCGCTGACCAACACGGCGGTGACCGGCATGCCGCGCTCGCAGGCGGGCGTGGCGGCGGGCATCGCCTCGACGGGGCGGCAGATGGGGTCGGCGCTCGGCGTGGCGGTGGTGGGCACGGCGCTCGGCGCCGGTTCGCAGACGGCGGGCTGGTGGATCATCGCGGCCTGCGGGCTGCTGGTCCTGGCGATGGGCGCGCTGACCACCGGCCGCTGGGCCAGGGGCACGGCGGAACGGGCGGCGGAGGCGCTGCCGGAGGAGTCGGTGCCGATCGCGCAGCAGCGCCCCGGCGCGTGAGCCTGGGCGTACGCGTCCGTGAAACACGCGTGTCACGCGCGGGAGTTATGCTCCAGCTCCCATGATCATCACAGGAGCCATGGCCGCCTGAGCCCGCGGCCGTGGCGGGGCCCGGACGCCCCGGTCCACGGCGTCCGGCGGTACCCCGGCCCGTGATCCCGACGCCGTGGACCCCTTGCCGGTCTGTTGGCCTCGGTTGATGACGGGAGCGTGCGCGATAACACTTCGCATATGGCTGAGCAGCGCGGGAGCAGCCACCACCCAGGTGATCCGGATGCTGCGCGACAATCCGGACGCCCACCCGGTCCGCGTCCACGGGACGAACGTCGATCCCGCCGCGCCCGCCCTGGCGGCGTGCGACGTGGCGGAGGTCGAGCCCCACCGGGTCTCCGACGCGGAGTACGCCGACTTCGCCCTCGACTTCTGCCGGCGGCACGGCATCGACGTGCTGATCCCGCCCCGGCGGCTGGACGCCCTGGCGCCGCGCACCGCCGACTTCGCCGCGGCCGGGACCCGGCTGATGACATCGTCACCGGCCGCCATCAGGGTGCTGACCAGCAAGAGCCGCACGTACGAGACCGCCCGCGCCATCGGCGTGCCGGTGCCCGACTGGCGGGTCGTGTCGGACGCGGACGGGCTGCGGGCGGCGGTGGCGGAGCTGCGCGCGGCGGGCGGGCCCGTCTGCATCAAACCGGCGGGCGAGTACTCCGCGTTCGGCTTCCGCATCCTGGACGACGGGCCGCCGAGCCTGCGCGACCTGCTCCAGCCGGCGAGGCCCCTGGTGTCGGTCGGGGCGGTCGCCGAGGCGCTGGAACGGGCGGCGCAGGCGCGCGAGAAGGTGCCCCGGTTCATCGTGATGCCCTACCTGGACGGCCCCGAGGTGAGCGTGGACTGCCTCTCCGCGCCCGGCGGGGAGCTGCTGGCGGCGGTGCCGCGCGCCAAACAGGGCCGCTACCGGCTGCTGCTCGACGACCCCGAGGCGGCGCGGATCGCCCGGCTCGTCGTCCGGCACTTCGGGCTCGCCTACCTGTCCAACGTCCAGCTGCGCCACTGGCACGGACGGCCGGTGCTCCTTGAGGCGAACCCACGGCCGTCCGCCGGGATCTTCCAGACGGCCTTCACCGGCGTCAACCTGCCCTGGGCCGCCGTCCGGCTGCTGCGCACGGGGGACGCAGGGCCGCTGTCGGGGCTGCGCCTCGGCGGCCGGGTGGCCGTGACGGAGGTGGCGACCGAGGTGCGGGAGGTCACGCCGGGCGTGGTCAGGCAGCGGACCGCGCACCCGGGCGAGCTGGCGGCCACCGCCTGACGTACCGCGCCCCGGCCCCTGTCGCAGGGGCCGGGGCGCGCGGCTCAGGCCGGGGGCGGCGCGGTCGTCCCCCTCGGCACGAAACGCACGGCGGGCGACCAGCGCGGCGTGACGGGCACCCCGTCGATCAGTTCGAGGACCGACAGGGCCACCGACACGCCGTAGTCGTGCACGTCACCCCGCATCACCGACAGCGCGGGCGACGCGAGCTGGCACATCGCCGAGTCGTCCCAGGCGATCAGCGACAGCTGGTCGGGCACGGACACGCCGAGGTCCTTCGCGAGCCCGAGCCCGGCCAGGGCCATCACGTCGTTGTCGTACATGATGGCCGTCGGCCGCCCGGGACGGCTCAGCAGCTGCGCGGTCAGCACCGCGCCGGCCTCGGCCGAGTAGTCGCCCTCGACCAGCACCGGCTCGATCCCCGCCGCGCGGCAGCTCGCGACGTACGCCCGTGTCCTGGCGCGCGTGTGCAGCAGTGCGCCGGGGCCCGTGACGCGGGCGATCCGCCGGTGGCCCAGGCCGGTCAGGCGGCCGAACGCCTCGCGGACCGGCCCGACGTCGTCCGTCGGCACCGCCGGGGTCTCCGGATCGGCCGCCCACGTGCCGACGACCAGGTACGGCAGCCGCAGGTCGCGCAGCACGCCCGGCCTGCGGTCGCCCTCCGCCAGGTTGACGACCACGACCGCGTCGACCAGGCCGTGCGTGGCCCAGCGCCCGTACGTGGCGATCTCCGCGTCGTGCGAGGGCACCACGTGGAGGAGGACGGACAGCCCGCGCCCGGCGAGCGTCTCCTCGATCCCCGCGATGAACTCCATGAAGAACGGCTCGACGCCCAGCAGCCGCGCCGGGCGCGCGAGCACGAGCCCCACGGCTCCCGGCCGGCTCACCCGATGCCGTCCGCCCCGGAGGCCGCCAGCGAGTTGACGCTGCGCAGCACGAGCGGTCCGGTGAACTCCGCCGGATCGACCTCGGCGGCGGTGCGCACGGTGAAGCTGTGCGTCTCGCCCGGCAGCAGGCTCACCAGCATCTCGTCGGCCTCGGCGTCGGGGGCGACCCGGTCGGCGAGCAGGGCGACGTCGCGGGCGAACGAGCGTGCCCGCACGTCCACGCGGTAGCCGCCGGGCACGGCGGTCGCCTCTGCGTCCAGGGCGGCGGGGTCGTACGCGAGGTCGGGGTCCTCGGCGAAGAGGTGGACCGCGCGGGCGGTCTCCTCCGGGCCCTCGGGTCCCGTGGTGGCCACGAGCACCTCCCCGGCCGCGTCGGCCGGGGTGACCAGCGCGTCGGCGAGTTCCAGCACGACGGCCGAACGGGCGGCCGCGTCGAGGGGCAGCGTGGCGGTGGCGAGGACGTCGCCGCCGAACGTCACGCGGCGCACGGTGACGGGGCCGCGCCACGGCTCGCCGGTGTCGTTGACCGCCACGAGGGCGGGGCGGCCGTCGCGCGGCTGGACCGTCAGCAGGCGGGGGGCGTACGCGTGGCGCAGGCCGTACCACAGCGGCTTGCGGCGGCCCTCGCCGTCGACGGCGGCCCAGGAGGTCACCGGCCAGCAGTCGTTGAGCTGCCAGACGAGGGAGCCGGCGGTGCGCGGCCACCAGGAGCGGAAGTGCTCGATGCCGAAGCGCACGGCGCGCGCCTGGTTGAGCTGGGTGGCCCAGTGCCAGTCGGCGAACGTGGCGGGGGCGGGCAGGTGCGGCGCCATGCCGCGGTCGAGCTTGCCGTTGCCGTCCTCGGCCTTCTGGTGGAGGAGGAAGCCGGGCGAGGTGGGGGTCAGCGGCTCGTCGTGCACCCAGTCGGTGAGCGTGCGCCAGGTCGCGGGGCCCTGGAAGCCGAACTCGGAGGAGAAGCGCGGGATGTTGTCGCGGTACGCGGTGTAGTCGACGCGGTTCCACACCTCCCACTCGTGGCGGGTGCCGTGGTCCTCGTCGTTGGGGTGCTTGTCCTCGGGGGTGAAGCCGGGGCTGTAGGGGCTGCCGTCGGAGTAGGCGCGGGTCGGGTCCAGCTCGGCGACGATGGAGGGGAACAGCTCGGTGTAGTAGCGGCGGCCCCAGGTGCGGCCGTCGAGGGGCTCCTGCCAGTTCCAGTCGATCCAGCCCCACAGGTTCTCGTTGCCGCCGTTCCACAGGGCGAGCGAGGCGTGGGAGGTGAGGCGGGCGACGTTCTCGCGCGCCTCGGCCTCGAACTCGCCCCACAGCGGCTCTTCCTCGGGGTAGGCGGCGCAGGCGAGGAGGAAGTCCTGCCAGACGAGGACGCCGCGCTCGTCGCAGACGTCGTAGAAGTCCTCGGTCTCGTAGATGCCGCCGCCCCAGATGCGGAGCATGTTCATGTGGGCGTCCACGGCCTGGTCCACGCGGCGTTCGAGGCGTTCGCGGGTGATGCGGGTCAGGAAGTGGTCGTCGGGGATCCAGTTGGCGCCCTTGGCGAAGATCCGCACGCCGTTGACGACGAAGGTGAACGGGGTGCCGGTCTCGTCCGGCGTGGTGTCCACGGTGACGGTGCGGAAGCCGACGCGCCGCTCGGCGCCGTCGAGCCGCCCGGCGGCCGAGGCGAGGGTGACCTCCAGGCCGTAGAGCGGCTGCTCGCCGTAGCCGACGGGCCACCACAGGCGGGCGCCGGGGACCTCGACGGTGACGGTCGCGGTGTCGGACCCGGCCGGGACGGTGGCCTCGGCGCGGCGGCCGTCGACGGTGGCGGTCAGCGTGAGGTCGGCCGCGTCCTCCAGGCCGGAGCGCTCGACGCGGACGTGGACCTCGACGCGTCCCGTGCCGTCGTCGGCGACGGTGACCAGGGGCCGCACCTCGGCGAGCCGTGCGGTGCGCCAGCGCTCCAGGCGGACCGGCTTCCAGATCCCGGCGGTCTGGAGGTCGGGGCCCCAGTCCCAGCCGAAGCTGCACGCCATCTTGCGCACCATGTTGAACGGGTGGCCGTACGCGCGGGGGCGCTCGCCGAGGCGCTTCTCGACCTCCTCGGCGTGGACGAGCGCGGAGCGGAAGGTGACGGCGAGGGGCGCCGGGGTGCCGTCCAGGACGTCGCGGACGTCGAAGCGGTGGGTGCGGAACATGTTCGCGGTCTCGCCGAGCACCCGTCCGGCCAGCTCGACGGTGGCGACGGTGTCGAGGCCCTCGAAGACGAGGTCGATCCGCTCGTCCGGCGCCGCGGCGGGCGCCTCGACGGTGGTGTCGTACCGCCAGTCGGTGCGGTGCGCCCAGACCAGCTCCTCCTCGACGCGGTCGAGGTAGGGGTCGCGGATGAGACCGGCGGACAGCAGGTCGAGGTGGGCGCTGCCGGGGACCTGGGCGGGCAGGCTGCGGCCCGCGACGGTGTCGGGGACCGGCCCGGCGACCGCCGTGAGGCGCCAACCGTCGTGCAGGGCGTGGCGGATCATCGTGAACACTCCCAAGAACGTGTCTCTCGCCGTCGGCGCGGCCAGAGATTCTTACGCAGCTGAACAAAGTAAGTCAACAGGGGCGGAGGTGCCCGGACCGGGGCGGTGTGCGCCCGGCCCGCCTCAGGCCCGGCGGGCGCGGCTCACACCGGGTCCCCGGCGGCGGGGTCGGCCGCCGCCACCGCGATCGGCTCCGCCTCGTCGAACGACTGCCAGGACCCCGTGTAGTGGTCGTACGACCGCGCCAGGTCCTCCGGCGCGATGGCCCCGGGGGTGTCGGCGAGGGTGCGGCCGCGGTCGTCCGGGTTGGGCGCCGCGGCGGCCAGCAGCTTCGTGTACGAGTGCCGGGGGGTGAGGATGACGTCGTCCGCCGGGCCGCGCTCGACCACACGGCCGCGGTACATCACCAGGATCTCGTCGGAGAAGTGCCGGGCCGTGGCGAGGTCGTGCGTGATGTAGAGGACGGCGAGGCGGTCCTCGCGCTGGAGCCTCGCCAGCAGGTTGAGCACCCCGAGGCGGATCGACACGTCGAGCATCGACACCGGCTCGTCGGCCACGACGACCTGGGCGCCCGGCGCCAGCGCGCGGGCGATGGCCACGCGCTGGCGCTGGCCGCCGGACAGCTCGTGGGGCCGCCGGACGGCCATGTCGGCGGCCGGGGTCAGGTTGACGCGCTCCAGGAGCTGTTCGACGTGGCGGCGCGTCTCCTCGCGGCCGCGCGTCACACCGTGCAGGCGCAGCGGGCGGGCGATGTGGTGCTCGATGCTGTGGAACGGGTTGAGCGACGCGAACGGGTCCTGGAACACCATCTGCACGTGGTCCCGGTACCTGCGGTCCTGGATCGGCGCGCCGTCGTCGCCCGTGGCGGTGATCTCGCCGCCGGTGGGCCGCTCAAGACGCGCGATCATCCGCGCGACGGTGGACTTGCCCGAGCCGGACTCGCCGACGAGCGCGACGGTGCGGCCGGGGGTGAGGGTGAAGGACACGTGGTCCACGGCCCGCAGGCGGGCGCTGGAGAACCCCGAGCGGATGCGGAAGTCCTTCACCAGGTCGCGGACCTCTAGAGCGGTCATCGCGGTGCACCTTCGTTCGCGTCGGTGGAGTGCGGGCCGGCCGGGCGCGCGCTGGACTCGCCGGTGCGGACGAACGCGCCCCGTTCGCCGGTCAGGCTCGGGAAGGAGTCGAGCAGCTGACGGGTGTACGGGTGCCGCGGGCTCGCGTGGATCTCCGCGGCGGGGGCGTACTCGATGATCTCGCCCGCGCGCATCACGGCGATGCGGTCGCTCAGTTCGAGCAGCAGCGGCAGGTCGTGCGTGATGAAGACGACGGCGAAGCCCAGTTCGTCGCGCAGCCGCACGATCTCGCGCAGGATGCCCCGCTGGACGACCACGTCGAGCGCGGTGGTCGGCTCGTCCATGATCATCACCTGCGGGTCGAGCAGCATGGCCATGGCGATCATCACGCGCTGGCGCATGCCGCCGGACAGCTCGTGCGCGTACGAGCCGAGCCGCTTGGGATCGACGCCGACGAGGCGCAGGACCTCCTCGCAGCGTGCGCGGCGTTCGTCGCGCGGCATGTCAGGGCGGTGTGTGAGGAGCACGTCGTCGAGCTGCTCGTGCACGGTGATCACCGGGTTGAGCGAGTTCATCGCGCCCTGGAAGACCATCGAGAGCTTCGACCAGCGGAACTGCCGCAGCTCCTCGGCGCCGAGCGCCAGCAGGTCGATGTCCTCGCCGGAGCGGTCGTGGAAGGTGACCGTGCCCGACGAGACCTCGGCCGGGGGGCGGTGCAGGCGGTTGATCGCGTAGGCCAGCGTGGTCTTGCCGCAGCCCGACTCGCCCGCGAGCCCCAGGATCTCGCCGCGCCTGAGGGTGAGGGAGACGTCCTTCACCGCGTGCACGGGGGTGTCCGCGCGGTAGACGACGTTCAGGCCCTCGACCGTCAGGACCTTCTCGCGCCCGTCCTCGGCCGCCTCCACCGTGGCCGTGCCGGTCCGCGCCTCCGGGGCGACGGCGCCCGGTTCGACGCCGGTGCCCGAGCGGGACGCGCGGACACGCAGCTTGGGGTTGATGATCTCGTCGATGCTGAAGTTGATCAGCGAGAGGCCGCAGCCGAAGAACGCGATCATCAGGCCCGGCGGGACGAACCACCACCACGCCTCGTACTGGAGCGCCCAGCCGTTCTGGGCGAAGTACAGCATGGTGCCGAGCGTGTGCGAGTTGGTGGCGCCGAGGCCGAGGAAGGCGAGGCCGGCCTCGGAGAGGATCGCCGCGATGACGGCGAAGACGAACTGCGAGGCCAGCAGCGGCAGCAGGTTCGGCAGGATCTCCACCGAGACGATGCGCCAGCGCTTCTCTCCCGCGACGCGCGCGGCGGCCACGTAGTCCCGGTTGCGCAGGGACAGCGTCTGGGCGCGCAGCACGCGGGCGGACGCGGCCCAGCCCGTGACGGCGAGGACGACGGCGATCGTCCACCAGCCGCGGTCGGGGGCGGGGACGAACCCGGCGATCACGATGACCAGCGGCAGGCCGGGGATGACCAGCATGACGTTGGAGAACAGCGAGAAGCCCTCGTCCAGGGCGCCGCCGACGTACGCGCCGATGATGCCGAAGACGGCGGACAGCGCGGTGGCGAGGACGCCGACGAGCAGGCCGACCTGGAGCGAGCCCCGGGTCGCGTGCGCCAGCTGCGCGAGGACGTCCTGTCCTGTCTGGGTGGTGCCGAGCCAGAACTCGCCGCTCGGCGAGGTCATGCCCATGCTGTCGATGGCGTTCGGGTCGCCGGTGAACAGGGGGCCGAGGAGGCCGAACAGCGTGATACCGGCGACGAGGAGGAGTCCGACGGCCAGCTTCGGGGACCACGCGGGCAGCAGCGCGCGCAGGCCGCTGCCGCGTCCGGTGGGCGGCGCGGCGGACGCCGCCGCCTCCGCCTGGGGGGCGCCCTCGTCGGTCGCGCCGGTGAGCGGGCTGAGATGGGTCATGGGTGCCTGCTCCTTAGCTCAGTTCTCGACTCGGGTGCGGGGGTCGATGAGGCCGTAGAGCAGGTCGACGACCAGGTTGGCGCCGAGCACCGCCACGGTGATCACGAGGAAGATGCCCTGCATCAGGGCGTAGTCGTTGTTCTGCACCGACTCCAGCAGCCGTGAGCCGATCCCCGGGTAGGAGAAGACCTGCTCGGTGACGATGGAGCCCGAGACCACGAAGCCGAGGGAGATCGCGAACCCGGCCACGGAGGGCAGGACCGCGTTCCGCGCGGCGTAGCGGCGCATGATGCGGCTGGTGCGCAGGCCCTTGGCCTGGGCGGTGAGGACGTAGTCCTCGGCGACGGTGGAGACCATCATGTTGCGCATCCCGAGCAGCCAGGCGCCGACGGACGAGAGCACGATGGTGAGCGCGGGCAGGAAGCCGTGCTCGACCGTCGAGCTGATGAAGTCCCAGTTCCAGCCGGTGGACAGCGTCACGTCGTAGCCGCCGTTGAGCGGGAAGCAGCCGAGGTTGGTGGACAGGAGCAGGACGAGGATCAGCGCCAGCCAGAAGTACGGCACGGCGGCGAGCAGCGTGGTGGCCGGGACGAGGGTGTCCGTCCAGGAGCCGCGCTTCCAGCCGACCAGGGCGCCGAGCAGGACACCGATCGCGAAGGACAGGAAGGTCGCTATGCCGACCAGCACGATCGTCCACGGCAGGGAGTCGCCGATGACGTCGGTCACGTTCGCGGGGAACTGGCTGACCGAGACGCCCAGGTCGCCCGTGAACAGGTTGCCCAGGTAGTCGGTGTACTGGTTCCACAGCGGGGCGCCGCTGTCCGTGCCGAGCATCAGCTCGAACGCCTCGCGGGCCTCCGGGGTGACCGAGCCGCCACGCTGCTGGAGCTTCGCCAGCAGCGTGTCGACCGGACTGCCCGGCATCATTCGCGGAATGAAGAAGTTGAGGGTCAGTGCCGCCCACAGGGCGATGACGTAGAACCCCAGCTTCCGGGCGTAGTACCTCATGGCTGGACGTCACTCACCGTTGGGCGCGAGGCGGAGGAAGATCTCCGCCTGGTCGGGGCGGCTCCAGATCGCGGGGAACGCGTACAGGTTCACGTTGGTGGGCCAGCCGCTGAACTTCTCGGCGTTGAACTCGGTGGTGGTGCCGTTGGTCAGGACGGGGATGTACGGCATCTCCTGCTCCAGGGCCTCCTGGATGACGTCGTAGTACTGCATCCGGTCGGAGTCCGACGGGGCCAGCTGGCCGAGCTGGTCGATGGCCTCGTCCACCTCCGGGTTGGCGTACCGGGCGTAGTTCGTGGAGGAGGCGGTGCCGACCTCGGCGGTGTTCGCGCTGTGGAAGAAGTAGCTGTAGACGTAGTACGGGTCGGGGGCCGGGCCGGGGGCCAGCGAGTCGATCATCAGCTGGTAGTTGCCGGTGGCGCGGGAGTCCGCCATCTCGTTCCACGAGACCTGCTGCACCGTCAGCTCGATGCCGGCGGCGGCCACCTGCTCCGCCATCGTGTTGAGCGTGGTGATGTAGTCGTTCCAGCCCGCGACGACCGAGACGGTCATGGAGGCGCGCCGGCCGTCCTTCTCGAAGACGCCGTCGTCGCCCCGGCTGTAGCCGGCGGACTCCAGCGCCTGCTCGGCCCGCGCGGTGTTGGGCGACATCGGCACGATGCGGTTGGTCAGGCGGGCCGAGATGTAGGCCGCGTCGCGGTCCGGGAGCGCGAAGCCGGGCGACATCTCACCGGCGGTGTCCTGGAACGCGAGGGAGTTGATCTGCTCGCGGTCCATCGCGAAGTAGATCGCCTGGCGCACGGCCGGGTCGGTCTGCGCACCCTCGCAGCCCAGCTCCGTGTTCGAGCAGGCGTTGAGCACGATCTGGTTCATCGGGACGGTGATCGCCTTGTAACCGGGGTACTGGCGCTCGACGTTGGCGATGTCGGGGACCGGCCCGGTGTTCATGTCGATCTCGCCGGCGGCCAGCGCGTCGGCGGCGGCCTGGTTGCCCGAGAGCGAGCGGTAGCGCACGTTCTTCAGCTCGGGCTCGCCGTCCCAGTACTCCGGGTTGGCGGTGAGGACGAACGACTGCGGCTTGAAGTCGCTCAGCGTGTAGGGGCCGGTGCCGACGGGCTCGGCGATCGGGTCGGTGACCGGGTCGGCTATCCGGCTCCACAGGTGCTCGGGCACGATCCACGTCTTGCCGAGCAGCTGGGGGCCGTCCATGAAGGAGGGCTCGTCGAACGTGACGCGCACCTCCGTCGGGCTCACGACCTCCGTCTCGCCCTCGAAGCCGACCGCGTTCATGGCGGGCTGGGCGATCAGCATGTCGAACGTGAACTTCACGTCGTCGGCCGTGAAGGGCTCGCCGTCGGACCAGGTCACGTCCTCGCGCAGGGTGATGGACAGCTCGGTGCCGTCGTCGTTCCACGCGTACTCGGTGCCGAGCTTGGGTGACGGCTCGGCCTGGGAGGCGATGTTGTAGAAGAACAGCGGCTCGAAGATGCTGCCCGGCCCCTCGATGAACGACTGGGAGAACGGGTTGAAGTTGGCGGTGTAGTCGGTGGCCTGTCCGGCGTAGACCACCAGGGTGTCGGTGGGGGTGGAGCTGCCGCCCCCGTCCGAACCGCCGCACCCGGACACGAGGAGGCCGACCGAAACCGCTCCGATCGCCGCCGTGCGCACCCGTCGCCTTACGTGCAGGGACATATTCGTTCCTCTCAGAGCCTGCCCCACCGTTGGGGCATGGGCGGAGTCACCCAGGGGTATGTGATTGTTAAGCCGCCGAATTAACGAAGTCAACCCCGGCAAGACACGAACAGACAACGACACGCGTGGAGTTGACCCTCGCTGTCCGCGACGGACCGGACACGGCGCGGCGAAAGTGACACGAACTCACCTCCACCGGCGCATTCCCTCTGGCGTGTGGCTTCGTCAGGCAAATAAACTAAGCAACGCACAGCGTCACCGTCGCAGCACACCCGGGTTGCGCACTCCTGTGCACGATGCGGAGGAGCCAGTGAGCGGACCGGCGGGAGCCACCCCGCACGCCAGCAGCAGGGCAGCCGTCCTCGACGTCATCCGGGCCGCGGGCACCATCAGCAGGGTGGGGCTCGTCAACGCGACCGGTTTCACGGGCGCGACCATCTCCACCGTGGTCAGGCGCCTGATCGACGACGGCCTCGTCCTGGAGACCGGCCGCGCCGAGTCCACCGGCGGCAAACGCAGGGTGCTGCTCCAGCTCAACCAGTCCTCCCGGTTCGCCGTGGGCGTGCACCTCGACCACGCGGGCATCACCTACGTCCTCACCAACCTGGGGGGCTCGGTGGTGGCCCGGATGTCCCGCGCGGGCGTCGGCACGGACGACCCCCCCGTCGTCGTGGCGAGAATGGCCACGGAGGTCGACGCCCTGATCGAGGGCGCGGGCATCGACCGCGGCAGGGTCCTCGGCCTCGGACTCGTCGCCCCCGGGCCCATGAACCAGACGAGCGGCATGCGGCTCGTCCCGCCCGCCATGCGGCACTGGGACGACTTCCCGCTCGACCGCGAACTCCAGTCCGCCACCCGGCTGCCCGTCGTGCTCGACAACGACGCGACGGCCGCCGCGCTCGGCGAGCACTGGTCGGGCGATGTCGGGGGCACCCCGACCTTCGCCGCGATCTACATGGGCACCGGCATCGGCGCGGGCCTGATGGTCAACGGCATCACCTTCCGCGGCGCGAGCGGCAACGCCGGGGAGATCGGGCACGTCTGCCTCGACGCGGACGGCCCCGAGTGCTGGTGCGGCGCGCGGGGCTGTACCGAGGTACTGGCGGGCCCCGGCGCGGTCGTCGAGGCCGCGCGCGCCGACCCGGCGGTGGCGCGCGCGGCGGGACTGGCCACGGGACCGGCCGAACGGCCCCGCCGCCTCGCCGACTTCGCGGCCGTCACCCGCGCCGCGCTGCGGGGCGAGCCCGGCGCCAGGGCGCTGCTGGAGCGCTCGGCGCGGAACCTGGCGGTGGCCGCGCGGACGCTGGCCAACGTGATGGACCTGGAGCAGATGGTCCTCACCGGCCCGAGCCTCGCCATCGCCGGCTCCATCTACCTGCCGGTCGTCCAGGGCGAGCTGGACCGCGCGTTCTTCGCCCGCGCCACGCACGGCGTGACGGTGCGGCTGTCCCGGTCGGCGGCGACCGCGCCCGCCATCGGGGCGGCGGCGCTCGTCCTCCAGTCGGAGCTGGTGCCGCTGCGCGAGGGCCTGCGGCTGCCGGACAACCTCGCCGACGCCGAGCCCGCCGCCCCGTCCGCGCCCCGCTGACCGCCTTGGGTCCGGCGCACCCGTCCGGGTGATCCGGTGGCGCGCGCCCCCGGCGGACCGACGCGCGGGTGGGCGCACGCGTGCCGTCGCTGTCGCGAAAGGCGCCGGTCGAAGTCTCGGCTGCCGCAAGCCCGTTCGGCGCCGGTGTCCACTAAAGGGTTAATTGGCGCTCCCCCGCACATGACCCCGCGCGGAGGCGGGGACACATCGGTCGTCCAGGGGAAAGACGCCGGAACGCGGCGGTCCTCGACGATTGGAGCGCCGGAGTGGATACCTCCGACAAGGTATGGGCCTGTCCGTTCGACTTCGCGGACGGCCTTGAGTTCGACCCGTTGCTTCGGCAACTGATGACGGAGGCACCCGTCGCCCGCATCCGCATGTCCTACGGGGAGGGCGAGGCCTGGCTCGTCACCCGCTACGAGGACGTGCGCCTGGTGACGACCGACCGCAGGTTCAGCAGGGCGGCGGTGGCGGGACGCGACTTCCCGCGCATGACGCCCGCGCCGATCGTGCAGTCGGAGTCGATCAACCTGCTCGACCCGCCGGCCAGCAACCGGCTCAGGAAGCTGGTCTCCCAGGCGTTCACCGCGCCGAAGGTGGAGGCCATGAAGCCGAAGACGCAGCGGATCGTCGACACGCTGCTCTCCGGCCTGGAGGACCACGGCCCGCCCGCGGACCTCGTCAAGCACGTGTCGATGCAGCTGCCGCTGACGACCATCTGCGAAGTGCTCGACATCCCGGAGGCGGACCGGCCCGAACTGCGGCGCCGGGCCATCGCCATGATGTCCGTCGGCGCGGCCACCAAGGAGGCGGCGGTCCGTGCCAAGGCGGAGCTCCGGACGTACTTCGCGGACCTCACCCGGCGCCGCCGCGCGGATCCGGGTGACGACCTGATCAGCTCGCTCGCCGTCGCCAAGGACGGTGACGACATCCTCGGCGCGGACGAGCTGACCGTCATGGCCATGGTCCTGCTGATGACCGGGCACGACACGAGCACCTACCAGCTCAGCAACATCGTCTACACCCTGCTCACCCGGCCCGAGCAGCTCGCCAGGCTGCGCGCCGAGCGCGGGCTGCTCCCGCGGGCGCTGGAGGAGTTCCTCCGGTTCATCCCGTTCCGCAAGGGCGTCGGCATCCCCCGGGTGGCCACGGAGGACGTGGCGGTCGGCGGTGTGCTGATCAGGAAGGGGGAGGCCGTACACGTCTCCTACCTGGCCGCCAACCGGGACCCGGCACGCTTCGAGCGGCCGGACGAGCTGGACATCGACCGGCCCGCGTCGCCGCACATGACGTTCGGCTGGGGAGCGCACCACTGCATCGGCGCCCCGCTGGCGCTGATGGAGCTGGAGCTGGCGATCGGGAGCCTGCTGGAACGGTTCCCGCGGCTCACACTCGCCGTGCCGCCCGAGGAGGTCAGGTGGAACGACGAGTCGATCTGGCGCTACCCGTACGAGCTGCCGGTCACCTGGTGACCTGGCGGCACGCCCGCCCCCGCCGGCCCGCGCCCGCGCCCGCGCCCGCGCCCGCGCAGCACACACCACCCGCACCGCGGACGTCCACGTCACCGGCGCCCGCGCCACCCGCACCACCGAACAGCCATCGATACCACGGCGGCCACGCCCGTGAACGCCGGAGCAAGGGGAGGGGATCGATTCATGGCGACCCTGTGCAGACCGTCCATCGCCGTTCCTGAGCACGTCCTCACTGTCGAGGACACCCTGGAACTCGCCCGCACCATGCACGCCGACCACCCGCAGCTCGGCCTCGCGCTGCGGCTGATCGCGAACACGGGGGTGCAGACCCGGCATCTCGTCCAGCCCATCGAGGAGACGCTGAAGCACCCGGGCTTCGAGGCGCGCAACAAGGTCTACGAGGCCGAGGCCAAGCGGCGCGTGCCGCAGGTCGTCTACGGGGCCCTGGACCACGCGGGCCTCGGCGTGCGCGACATCGACCTCATCGTCTACGTGTCGTGCACCGGCTTCATGATGCCGTCGATGACGGCCTGGCTGATCAACACGCTCGGCTTCCGCCCGGAGACCCGGCAGCTGCCCATCGCCCAGCTGGGCTGCGCCGCCGGCGGGGCGGCCGTCAACAGGGCGCACGACTTCTGCCTGGCCTACCCGGACGCGAACGTGCTGATCGTCGCCTGCGAGTTCTGCTCGCTGTGCTACCAGCCGACCGACCTCGGCGTCGGGTCGCTGCTGTCCAACGGGCTGTTCGGCGACGCCGTCGCGGCGGCCGTCGTCCGCGGCCAGGGCGGCACGGGCGTCCGCCTGGAGCGCAACGGGTCGCACCTCGTGCCCGACACGGAGGACTGGATCTCGTACGCCGTGCGGGGCACCGGCTTCCACTTCCTGCTGGACAAGCGGGTGCCCACGACGATGAAGATGCTGGCCCCCGCGCTGCGGACGCTGGCCTCGCAGCACGACTGGGACATGGCGGGGCTCGATTTCCACATCGTCCACGCGGGCGGGCCCCGCATCCTGGACGACCTCTGCCACTTCCTCGGGGTCGCGCCGGAGATGTACCGCTACAGCAGGGCGACGCTCACCGAACGGGGCAACATCGCCAGCTGCGTCGTGTTCGACGCGCTGGAGCGGCTGTTCGCCGACGGCGGCGCGGCGGAGGCGGCGCGCGGTGTGATCGCGGGCTTCGGCCCGGGGATCACCGCGGAGATCTCGCTCGGTTCCTGGAGCACGGCCCGGGGGACCGTGGGCGGCCAGGCCCGCAGGGCCGAGCAGGCCGGGGTCGCCTGACGGTCAGCGCGCCGGGCTGCCGCTGTCCGCGTCGCGGACGCGGTCGAAGTACGCCTCCACCACCGTGTCGTGGCCGGGGAAGGCCAGGGGGACGGGCTTGTCGAGCACGAGCCACTCGGTGGTCTCGTCGGTGGGGGCGGACTCCGGCAGGTCGGCGTGGTCCACGGGCGGCAGCAGGCCGTAGACGTTGACCGTGCGGTCGCCGCTGTGCACCTGGAAGAGGGTGACGCCGGTGGCGTCCGCGATCAGCCCCGTCTCCTCGCGCAGCTCGCGGACGACGGACTCCTGCCAGGTCTCGCCCAGCTCCATGTATCCGCCCGGCAGGGCCAGTTCGCCCCGGCACGGCTCGATGTCGCGCCGGACGACGACGAGTCCGGTGCCGTGCGCCATCCTGACCTGGAGCATGGCGACGGCGACGGGCAGCGGGTTGGCCCACTGCGTCTCGCCGCAGCCGGGGCAGTCGCGCGGCCACAGGGCGTCGGCCGCGTAGGCCGTGCCGCAGAAGGGGCAGTGGGAGATGGTCCTGCCATAGGTGTAGGCCATGGGTGACCCGCCTTTCTCACGCTGGTGTCATGCTGTCATCGCGCCTGGTCACGGCGCGGCAGGCCGGTGGCCCGCGACGACACGCGTCAGGGTTTCCGGCCCACACCGCCGAAGATGTCGAGCTCTTCTCCAGGCTCCGGCGTCCTGGTCCCGGGACGCCACTGCGAGCAGGGAACGAAACCCGGCTCGACCAAGTCGAGTCCGTCGAAGAAGACGCCCAGCTCCTCCGGAGACCTCAGGTGGTAGGGGACGGCGCCGCTCTCGTTGTACTCCTGCTGCGCGGCCACGCACGCCTTCGCGAAGACGTTGGTGCCGTCGCTCAGGACGAGGTGGCTGCCGGGCGGCACCGCGGCGACCAGCCGGCCGACGACGGCCCGCGCCTCCGCGTACGAGGCGACGTGGCCGAGGACCCCGCTGAGGATCAGGCCGACCGGCCGCGCCAGGTCGAGCGTGCGGGCGGCGGCGTCGAGGATGACGTCGGGCTGCCGCAGGTCGGCGTACACGTAGTCGGCCGCCCCGTCGGGGCCGCTGATCAGCAGGGCCCGCGCGTGGGCGAGGACGAGCGCGTCGTTGTCGACGTAGACGATGCGTGACTCGGGGGCGATGCGCTGCGCGATCTGGTGGGTGTTGTCGGCGGTGGGCAGGCCCGTCCCTATGTCGACGAACTGCCGTAGCCCCGCGTCGGCGGCGAGGTGGTGGACGGCCCGGGTCAGGAAGCCGCGGGACGCCTTGACGAGCTGGGTGATCTCCGGGTAGGTCGCGCGGTAGCGTTCCCCCGCGGCACGGTCCACCTCGTAGTTGTCCTGGCCGCCCAGCCAGTAGTTCCAGATCCGCGCCGAGTGGGGCACCGAGATGTCGATCATGGGTGCTTCGTCGGTCACGGGGCATTTCTCCTGTACTGCTGTGCTGGGTGGTGCTCTGGCTCGGGTGACCGCGCGGATCGCCGTGCCGCGGAACCACCTGTTGGCCCGTCCCACGGTGATCAATGACAGCACGGGATCATAGACGCCGCCTATCGCTTGGTCGATAAAACGTCATGAACGGATGACGTCGGCCGCCGGGACGTGCTGTGCGGCAGTGGACGGTGACAGTGCGTCACCATTTCGGCCGGTCGCGCGGCCGGTCGCGCGGCCGGCCGACTCCCCCGGCGCGGCACGCTGTCCAGCGGCCGGCCCGTGCGGCGCGGCGTCGTCGCCGGTCAGGGGCAGCAGGGCGTGGACGGCGGCGCGTCCGGCGCGGCCGGCGCCCACGGTGCTGGCGGACGGCCCGTAGCCGACGAGGTGGACGCGCGGGTCGCGGACGGCGCCCGTGCCGTCGAGCCTGATGCCGCCGCCCGGCTCGCGCAGGCCGAGCGGCGCGAGGTGGTCGACGGCCGCGCGGAAGCCGGTCGCCCACACAATCGTGTCGGCGGCGAGGACGGTCCCGTCGTCCCACACCACGCCCTCGGGGACGATCCGGCGGAACATGGGCCGCCGCGCCAGCAGGCCGCGTTCCCTGGCTTCGCGCACCGCCTCCGTCATCACGAGGCCGGTGACCGACACCACGCTCTGCGGCGGCAGCCCGCGGCTCACGCGGTCGGCCACCAGCGCGACGGCCGCCCTGCCCCGCTCCTCGTCGAACGGGGTGTCGCGGATGACGGGCGGCCTGCGGGTGACCCAGGTGGTCTGGGCGGCCGTGGCGCTGATCTCCAGCAGGTGCTGCACGGCGGAGGTGCCGCCGCCGACGACGATCACCCGGCGTCCCGCGAACGCCTGGGGGCCGGGGTAGGAGGCGGTGTGGAGCTGGCGGCCGGCGAACGACTCGCGGCCGGGCACGTACGGCCAGAACGGGCGGTCCCAGGTACCCGTCGCGTTGATCAGGCCACGCGCGCTCCACTCCCCCGCCGATGAGGTCACGAGCAGCCGCCCGTCGCCGGTGTCCCGCACGGATGACACGTCCACGGGGCGCAGGACGCGCAGGCCGAAGGCGCGCTCGTAGGCGTCGAAGTACTCGCCGACGACCTCGGACGAGGGCCGGCCGGGGTCGGCGCCCGTGAGCTCCATGCCGGGCAGGGAGTGCATGCCGTGCAGGCCGCCGTAGGTCAGGGTGGGCCAGCGGTACTGCCAGGCGCCGCCGGGCCGCGGGGCGTGGTCGAGGACGACGAAGCCGGGTCCGGGCTTCAGACCGTGGTGCCGCAGGTGGTGGGCGGCCGAGAGCCCGGACTGGCCCGCCCCGACGACGACGATCCGCGTGTGCTCCATGCCCGGTGAACGCTCCCGGCCGCCCGTGGCTTCCCGCGGCCGGGCGGCGGGGGCGGGAGACTGGGCGGTGTGGACTGTGTGTTCTGTGCGATCGCGGCGGGCGAGGCGCCCGCCCACCGGGTGTACGAGGACGGGGTGGCGGTGGCGTTCCTGGACATCAGGCCGCTGTTCCCCGGCCACACGCTGGTCGTGCCCAGGCGGCACGTGGAGACGCTGACGGACCTGGCGGACGGGGACGTCGGGCCGTACTTCTCGCGTGTGCGGCGGCTGGCGCTGGCGGTGGAGCGCGGGATGGGGGCGGACGGGTCGTTCGTCGCGGAGAACAACCGGGTGAGCCAGTCCGTGCGGCACCTGCATGTCCATGTGGTGCCACGCCGCCGCAAGGACGGGCTGCGGGGGTTCTTCTGGCCGCGCGGGCGGTACGCGGACGAGGCGGAGGCGGCGGCGGTCGCCGCGCGTGTGCGGGAGGCGGCGGCGTGACGGCGGAGCGGTGGGCCGTCAGCCGGGCGGGGGTGTGAGGACGTCGGCCAGGTCGAAGCGCATGGGCTGCTCCAGCTGCTCGTAGGTGCAGCTGTCCGGCGTGCGGTCGGGCCGCCAGCGGCGGAAGCGCGCGGTGTGGCGGAACCGGTCGCCCTGCATGTGGTCGTACGCCACCTCGCACACCCGCTCGGGCCGCAGCGGGACCCACGACAGGTCCTTGCCGCCGCTCCAGCGGCTCGGGGCGCCTGGCACGCGGGTCGCGCCGTCCCCGGCGTGCCCGCCGGCCCAGGGGTGTCCGGCGGGGTCGTCCGTCACGAGCGGCGCCAGCTCGTCCATCAGCTCGCGGCGGCGGCGCATGGGGAACGCGGCGCAGACCCCGACGTGCTGGAGCGTGCCCCCGCCGTCGTACAGGCCGAGCAGCAGCGAGCCGACGACGGGGCCGCTCTTGTGGTGCCGCAGGCCCGCGACCACGCAGTCGGCGGTGCGCTCGTGCTTGATCTTGAGCATCACCCGTTCGCCCGGGTGGTAGCGCAGGTCGGGGGACTTGGCGACGATGCCGTCGAGCCCGGCGCCCTCGTAGCGGCCGTACCAGTCGCGCGCCGTCTCCAGGTCGCGCGTGGCGGGAGCGAGGTGGAGCGGCGGCCGGGCGCCGCGCAGGGCGTCGGCGAGGGCGGCGCGGCGTTCGGCCAGCGGCGTGTCGAGGAGCGCGGCGTCGCCGAGGGCGAGCAGGTCGAAGGCGACGAACGCGGCGGGTGTGCGCTCGGCGAGCTGCCGGACGCGGGAGGCGGCGGGGTGGATGCGTTCCTGGAGCGCGTCGAAGTCGAGGCGGCCCCGGTGGACGACGACGATCTCACCGTCGACGACGCAGCGGGGCGGGAGCGCGGCGCGCAGCCCCTCCACCAGCTCGGGGAAGTAGCGGTTCAGCGGCTTGGCCGTGCGGCTGGCGATCTCCAGCTCGTCGCCGTCGCGGAAGACGAGGGCGCGGAAGCCGTCCCACTTGGCCTCGTAGTGCAGTCCCGGCGGGATGTCGGCGACGGGCTTGGCGAGCATCGGGGCGAGGGGCGGCAGCACCGGCAGATCCATGCCCGGATTATCCGCGATTGTCCGCAAGGGCGGGGTCCCGAGCGGTCCGGCGGGCGCGTCCGGGCGGGCCGTCCTACGGTGGCGGCATGGCGGACGCGATACAGCTCGACGTCGGCGGCCGGACCGTCCGGCTGTCGCATCCGGACCGGGTGTACTTCCCGGAGCGCGGCTTCACCAAGCTGGACCTGGCCAGGTACTACATCGCGGTCGGCGACGGCGTGGTGCGGGCGCTGCGCGGGCGGCCGACGACGCTGGAGCGCTACCCCGAGGGCGTGACGGGCGAGTCGTTCTTCCAGAAGCGGGCGCCGAAGAACCTGCCGTCGTGGATCCCGACCGGCAGGATCGCCTTCCCCAGCGGGCGGTACGCGGACGAGATCTGCCCGGACGAGACGGCGGCCGTCGTGTGGGCGGCGAACCTGGGGTGCCTCACGTTCCACCCGTGGCCGGTGCGGCGCGACGACACCGAGCACCCGGACGAGCTGCGCATCGACCTCGACCCGCAGCCGGGCACGGACTACGCGGACGCGGTGCGCACGGCGCTTGACCTGCGGGAGGTGCTCGACGGCCTCGGGCTGCGGGGCTGGCCGAAGACGTCGGGCGGGCGGGGGCTGCACGTGTTCGTGCCGATCGCGCCGCGCTGGACGTTCCCGCAGGTGCGGCGGGCGGCGATCGCCATCGGGCGCGAGCTGGAGCGGCGGGCGCCCGACCGCGTCACGACGGCCTGGTGGAAGGAGGAGCGGGGGGAGCGGATCTTCGTGGACTACAACCAGACGGCGCGCGACCGTACCGTGGCGAGCGCGTACTCGGTGCGGCCCACGCCCCGGGCGACCGTCTCCGCGCCGCTGCGCTGGGACGAGGTGCCCGACGCGCGGCCCGGGGACTTCGACCTGGCGTCGATGCCCGGCAGGTTCGCCGAGGCGGGCGACGTGCACGCGGACATGGAGGGCGAGGCGTTCGTCCTCGACGCGGCGCTCGACCTCGCCGCGCGGGACGAGCGCGAACACGGCCTGGGGGACCTGCCGTATCCGCCGGAGCATCCGAAGGCGGCGGGCGAGCCGGCGCGGGTGCAGCCGAGCAGGGCGAGACGGCCCCGGAGGGCCTGAAGGTCACAGCCCTGTATGTACTCATGAACGAATGGTCGGACTTATTGACGTCACCTCCGGTCAACTCTAAGTTGACTCAGCCGTCGTACACCGCTGTACGTTCGCGCTCGGGAGGGTAACCATGCGTACCAGCAGCTGGATTCTGTCCGGCGTCGTCGTCTTGCTCGTGGCGGCGTCGGCCGTGGTCCGACTGATGATCTATCCGGCGGTCCACCAGCTGCCGTCGGACACGGACAGCGTCTTCGAGTACACCGGCACGGCCTCGACGCTCAACGCCGCCGCACTGGAGACGGGCGACCTGGCGAACGCGCTGCTCACCGACGTACCGGTGACGCTCGACCGGCACGTGCGGGTGATCGACACGGACGGCGGGACCGCCGTGATCAGCGACGAGGTCGTCATGACGGGGCCCAACGACACACAGCTGTCGGCGACTTCGCACCGCTGGTCCGTGGACCGCACCGACCTGGAGGACCGCCCCGCCCCCCAGGACTCGGGGGCCGAGCTGCACCAGGGCCTGGTGATCTCCTGGCCGCTCGAACCGGAGGAGCGCGACTACACCTTCTGGGACCCGACCACGGCCACCGAGGCCCCCGCCGTCTACGACAGGACGGAGGACGTCGAGGGACGTGAGGCGTACGTCTACACCATCGACGCCGCCGGCCCGCTGGGCGACCCGTCGATCATCGAGAACCTGCCGACCTCGCTGCCCCGCGACGTGCTGGCCGGCCTCGCCGAGACGCTCCCCGCCGAGCAGCGGCCCGACCCGGCGGGCCTGGCCCAGCTGCCCGAGACGGTCCCGCTGACCTACGCGGCGACCACCCAGCGCGTGGCGTGGATCGACTCGGGGACCGGCGCGGTGCTCAACGGCTCGCTCCAGCAGACGATCGTCGCGCAGACCGAGGGCCCCGGCGGCCCGGTGACGCTCGCGCCCGTCAGCTCGATGTCGGTCGAGGGCACCCCGGAGGGCATCGCGGAACGCGCGGACGACGCCGACTCGAACGGGCGCGCCCTGTGGCTGGTCGGCTTCCTGCTGCCGGTGGGCCTGCTGGTCCTCGCCGTGCTGCTGGCCGCGTTCGTGATCTGGCGCGAGATCAGGACGCGGCGCGGCGCGGGCGCCGGGCGGGAGCCCGCCGCGGCGGTCTGACGCACGGCGCGCCGCGCGAGGCGGGCGGGGTGGCACCGCCGCGGGCCCTCAGGGCTTGCGGGCCACCCCGCCCGCCTGTCCGATGTCCTCGGGCTGGTCGCCCGACGGCGTGATGTCGGGCCGCCAGCGCGGGACCTGGACGACGCCCGGCGGGACGAGGTCGAGGCCGTCGAAGAACCCGGCGATCTCGTCCATCGGCCGCAGGCGGTAGGGGATGGCGCCCGAGGCGTTGTACTCGCCCTGCGCGCGGACGTACACGGGGTCGGTGTCGGTGCCCTCGTTGAGCGAGAGGTAACTGCCGGACGGCAGGCCCGCCATGAGGCGCCGGACGATGTCCCGCGCCTCCCCGTACGTCGCGACGTGCCCCAGGATGCCGCTCAGGATCAGGCCGACCGGCCGGTCGAGGTCGAGCGTCCCGGCGGCGCGGGCGAGGATGTCCTCGGGCTCCTGGAGGTCGGCCTCGATGTACCGGGTGACGCCCTCGGGCGTCGAGCTGAGCAGCGCGTGGGCGTGCAGCAGGACGAGCGGGTCGTTGTCCACGTACACGACGCGTGACTCGGGGGCGACGCGCTGGGCGATCTGGTGGGTGTTGTCGACGGTCGGCAGGCCGGTGCCCACGTCGAGGAACTGACGGAGCCCCGCGTCCTGCGTGAGGTAGCGGATGGAGCGGGCGAGGAAGGCGCGGGAGGCCCGCGCGATGTCCACGATGCCGGGGAACGAGCGGCAGTACGCGTCGCCCGCGGCGCGGTCCACCTCGTAGTTGTCGGTACCGCCGAGCCAGTAGTTCCAGATGCGGGCGGAGTGCGGCACGCTCTGGTCGATCTTGGACACGGGTTCGGACCGGGGGGCCGCCGCGTCGGCGGCGGCGGAATCGGAGTCGTCAGCGGCGTCGGTCATGGCCTCAGCTCCTGCGGTGCGTCCTGCAAAGCCGTGTCCACAACGTAGCGCACCACGCCCTGGGCGCACGGGATCAACCGCCGTCCCGCGCGGAGCCGGGCGCCAGCGAGACGACGGTCCGCACCGCCGTGGCGACCTGGGCGTCCGTCAGGTCCGCGCGGGCGGTGAGCCGCAGCCTCGCCACGCCGTCCGGGACCGAGGGCGGGCGGAAGCAGCCGACGGCGACGCCCGCGGCGCGGCACCGTTCGGCCCATGCGACGGCCGCGTCGGGCGACGGGGCGCGCACGGACACCACGGCGGCGTCGGGGCGCACCGCTGTCAGGCCCGCCGCCGTCAGCCCGTTGTGCAGGGCGGCGGCCACCGCGCGGGTACGCGCGGGGCGGTCGGGCTCGCGGCGCAGGACGCGCAGCGCGGCGAGGGCCGCTCCGGTCGCGGCGGGGGCGAGTCCGGTGTCGAAGATGAACGTGCGGGCCGCGTTGACCAGGTGCGCGACGACCCGGGCCGGGCCGAGGACGGCGCCGCCCTGGCTGCCGAGCGCCTTGGACAGGGTGACGGTCGCGACGACGTCGGGCGCGCCCGCGAGCCCGGCGGCGGCCGTGGCGCCGCGCCCGCCGTCGCCGACGACGCCGAGGCCGTGGGCGTCGTCGAGCACCAGCGCGGCGCCGTGCTCGCGGCAGACGGCGGCGAGCGGGCCGAGCGGCGCGGCGTCGCCGTCCGTGGAGAAGACGGTGTCGCTCACGGCGAGGGTGCGTCCCGGGTAGCCGGTCAGGGCCTTGCCGAACGCGGCGGGGTCGGCGTGCGGGACGACGGTGACGGCGGCGCGGGACAGGCGGCAGCCGTCGATCAGCGACGCGTGGTTGCCCGCGTCGGAGACGACGAGGGTGCCGCGCCCGGCGAGCGCGGTGAGGACGGCGAGGTTGGCGGCGTACCCGGAGGCGAACACGAGGGCGGCCTCGAAGCCGCAGAAGGCGGCGAGTTCGGCCTCCAGGCGCGCGTGCAGTGCGGTGCTGCCGGTGACGAGGCGGGAGCCGCCCGCCCCGGCGCCCCACCGGTGGGCGGCCTCGGCGGCGGCGGCCGTGACCTCGGGGTGGCGGCCGAGGCCGAGGTAGTCGTTGCCCGCGAGGTCGAGGAACGCGGCGTCCGCCGCGCGCGGACGCAAAACGCGGGTGAGCCCGGCGCGGCGGCGGGTCTCGGCGGCGTCGTCGAGCCAGGCGAGGACCCGCCGCGGGTCCGTGCCGTCGTCCGGCGTGCGGTCGTCCGGCATCGTGGCCTCCCGGCACGGGTGACTGCCGGCGGGGCGCTCGCCGGCTGTGGAGTGCATCTACCGGTTGTGGAATGCATATAAAAGATAGTGGCCCGCGCCGCTCCGTGACAGGCCGTCACGGACACACTCCGGACGTTCGCTTTGTGGGATTCCGCCTTTCCGGTGGGGCTGTCTCTGGGCGAGGATCGGGGCATGGATCTGCTGAGCACCCTGCTGAACACCCTGGTGGACAAAGGGCTCCGCCGCGAGACGCCGACCCGTGACGAGGCACTCGCCGTGCTGGCGACCACCGACGACGAGCTGCTCGACGTCGTCGCCGCGGCGGGCAGGGTGCGGCGCCAGTGGTTCGGGCGCCGGGTGAAGCTGAACTACCTGGTGAACCTGAAGTCCGGCCTGTGCCCCGAGGACTGCTCCTACTGCTCGCAGCGGCTCGGCTCGCGCGCCGGGGTGCTGAAGTACACCTGGCTGAAGCCCGGCGAGGCCGCCGACGCGGCGAGCGCCGGTGTCGCGGGCGGGGCGAAGCGCGTCTGTCTGGTCGCCAGCGGCCGCGGCCCGACCGACCGGGACGTGGACCGCGTCTCGGAGACCATCGCGGCGATCCGCGAGCGGCACGGCGAGGTGGAGGTGTGCGCCTGCCTCGGGCTGCTGTCCGACGGCCAGGCGGAACGGCTGCGGGAGGCGGGCGCCGACGCGTACAACCACAACCTCAACACGTCCGAGGCGACGTACGGCGACATCTGCACGACCCACGAGTTCGCCGACCGCGTGGACACCGTCCGCAGGGCGCAGGGGGCCGGTCTCTCGGCGTGCTCCGGGCTGATCGCGGGGATGGGCGAGAGCGACGCGGACCTCGTGGACGTCGCCCTCGCGCTGCGTGCCCTGGACCCCGACTCGGTGCCGGTGAACTTCCTGATCCCCTTCGACGGCACGCCGCTGGCGGGCGAGTGGAACCTGACGCCGCAGCGCGCGCTGCGCGTCCTGGCGATGGTCCGCTTCGTCTGCCCCGACGTGGAGGTGCGCCTCGCGGGCGGCCGGGAGCTGCATCTGCGGTCGCTCCAGCCGCTCGCGCTGCACCTGGTGAACTCGGTCTTCCTCGGCGACTACCTGACCAGCGAGGGCCAGGCGGGCAAGGCGGACCTGGAGATGATCGCGGACGCGGGCTTCGAGGTGGAGGGCGCGGGCGAGACGACGCTGCCGGGGCACCGCGCGGACCTGGTCGCCGTGCGGCGGCGCGGCGCGGGCACGGAGCTGCCGCCCAATGCCTGAGCCGGGCCGCGTGCGCGAACTGCTCGATCTGGACCGGCGGCACGTGTGGCACCCGTACGGGCCCATGCCCGGCGTCACGGAGCCGCTGCTGGTCGAGTCGGCGTCCGGTGTGCGGCTGCGCCTGGCCGAGGAGGCGTACGGGCGGCGCGAGCTGGTGGACGGCATGGCGTCGTGGTGGTCGGCGGTGCACGGCTACAACCACCCCGTGCTCAACGAGGCGGTCACCGGGCAGCTCGGCCGCATGAGCCACGTCATGTTCGGCGGGCTCACGCACGAGCCCGCCGTGCGGCTGGCCGAGCGGCTGGTCGCGGTCACGCCGGAGCCGCTGCGGCACGTGTTCCTGGCCGACTCGGGCTCGGTGTCGGTCGAGGTGGCGCTCAAGATGTGCTTGCAGTACTGGCGTTCGGCCGGGAAGCCGGGGAAGCGGCGGCTGCTGACCTGGCGCGGCGGCTACCACGGCGACACATGGCACCCCATGTCGGTGTGCGACCCCGACGGCGGGATGCACGCGCTGTGGTCGGGCGCGCTGCCCCGGCAGGTGTTCGCCGAGGTCCCGCCGTCCGGCTTCGGCGCGGGCGTCGATCCCGCGTACGAGCGGCAGCTGCGGGACATGGTCGCGCGGCACGCGGACGAGGCGGCGGCCGTGGTGGTCGAGCCCGTGGTGCAGAACGCGGGCGGCATGCGCTTCCACTCCCCCGGCTACCTGCGGGTGCTGCGGGAGGCGTGCGACGAGCACGGGGTGCTGCTGGTGTTCGACGAGATCGCGACCGGCTTCGGGCGCACAGGGCCGCTGTTCGCGGCGGAGCACGCGGGCGTCGCGCCGGACGTGATGTGCGTCGGCAAGGCACTGACCGGCGGCTACCTGACGATGGCGGCGGCCCTGTGCACGACGCGGGTGGCGGAGGGCATCTCGCGCGGCGAGGTGCCGGTGCTGGCGCACGGGCCGACGTTCATGGGGAACCCGCTGTCGGCCGCCGTCGCGAACGCCTCGATCGACCTGCTCCTCGGGCAGGACCTGCCGGGCACGATCAGGCGGATCGAGTCCGGGCTGCGCGAGGGGCTGGCGGAGGCGGCGGGGCTGCCGGGCGTGCGGGACGTACGGGTGCTCGGCGCCATCGGCGTCGTGCAGCTCGACCACCCCGTGGACATGGCGGCGGCCACGCGGGCGGCGGTGCGGGCGGGCGTGTGGCTGCGCCCGTTCGGCGACCTGATCTACACGATGCCGCCCTATGTGACGGACGACGACGACCTCGCGCTGATCTGCGCCGCCGTGCGCGACGCGGCGCTGGCCGGATGACGGGCGGGGCGGACGGAAGGGAGCGGCGCGTGGACGGGCCGACGGGCGTGCTGGTGGTGACCGGCACGGGCACCGGGGTGGGCAAGACGGTCGTGACCGCGGCGCTGGCCGCGGCCGCGCTGGCGCGCGGGCGGACGGTGGCCGTGCTCAAGCCCGCGCAGACAGGGGTCGCCCCGGGCGAGCCGGGGGACGTCGCGGAGGTCACGCGCCTCGCCGGGCCGGTGACGGCGGTCGAGCCCGCCCGTTACCCCGAGCCGCTCGCCCCGGCGACGGCGGCACGGCGCTCGGGGCTGCCGCCGGTCGATCCGGCCGTGATCGCCAAGACGGCGCGGGCACTGGCGGAGGAGCACGACCTCGTGCTGGTCGAGGGGGCGGGCGGGCTGCTGGTGCGCCTGGACGACGCCGGGGCGACGATCGCCGGGGTCGCCGGGCTGCTGCGCGCCCCCGTCCTCGTCGTGGCGGCGGCCGGACTCGGCACGCTCAACGCCTCGGAGCTGACCGCCGAGGCCCTGCGCGCTCGCGGACTGGCCTGCCCGGGGATCGTCGTCGGCAGCATGCCGGCCGCGCCGGGACTGGCGGAGCGCTGCAACCTGACCGACCTGCCCGCCGTGACGGGCCTCCCGCTGCTCGGCGTCCTCCCGGCGGGCGCCGGGTCGCTGCCGCCGGAGGTCTTCAGGGCCGCCGCGTCCGGCTGGCTCGCGGAGCCGCTCGGCGGCCCCGGGCGGTGGTAGCGGCGTTCACGCGCTGTCGCCCAGGGTGTCGATGCGGGCGAGCAGCGGCGGCGTCCAGTGGCGGCCGTACGCGGCGCGCAGGCCGGCGCGGCGCCAGTCGCGGCCGGTGACGGCGCCCCGGCAGCGCGGGCTGCCGCAGCGGCAGTCCATCGACCACTCCTCGACGCCGGTCAGCGTCGCGTAGTCCACGGTCAGCTCCTCCCCGGCGGCGACCGCGCGGCGGGTGACGGTGGTGAGCGCGTCGCGGAACCACAGGTTCGGGTCGCAGGAGTGGTTGCCGAAGCGGGCCGGGGTCTCCGGGTCGAGCAGCAGGTGCAGGCCCTCGGCGACGGCCAGGCTGCTGTGCGGCGGGGTGAGGGCGGCGAGCGCGGCGTCGTCGACGAGCCGGCCGCCGAACCGCTGGACGGCCTGCCCTGCCGGGATCGGCGCGGCGGCGAACAGCCCGAGGCCCCCGATCGGCGAGGGCCGGACGACGGCCCGCGGGTCGAGCAGGCTCTCGGTCGGCGGAGGGTGCGCCAGCATGCGCCGGATGCTACGAGCCGGGTACGGGTGGTGCCAGTGAGTTTCGGCACCCCTCGCCGGGGCACCCGCTGGGACCGAGGTGATGAGGAAATGGCTGAACGGCTCAGCAACGCATACGGCATACACCACGCCCCCTGGCGGTCCGCCGCGGAACCCGTCCGCGAGGACCCGGACGAGGCCCTGCATCTCGCCCCGCGCTGGCAGACGCCCGCCGCGGCGCAGGACGGGGCGCCCCGGGCGGACGAACGGCCCGAGACCGACTGAGCGCCCGGCGCACGCGGGCGGAGGTGATCACGCGATGACCACGCGCACGGAACAGCGGGAGCGGACGGCGCACGCCGTGCTCGACCGCTGCGGACGCACGTACGCGGACGAGGCCGGTATCCGGCTGCGGAACACGCCGGGACCCCTCTACCAGCTGCTGGTGACGGCGCACCTGCTGTCGGCGCGTATCCGGGCCGACGTCGCCACCTCGGCGGCGCGGGCGCTGTTCGACGCGGGGATGCGCGACCCCCGGAAGATGCGGGACGCGACCTGGCAGCAGCGCGTGGACGCCCTCGGCGCCGGCCACTACCGGCGCTACGACGAACGGACCGCCGCGCAGCTCGGCGAGGAGGCGGCCGGCGTCCTCGACCGTTACGGCGGCGACCTGCGCGGGCTGCGCGGTGACGGCGACGGGCAGGCGGGGAAGCGGCTGACGGAGTTCCGCGGGATCGGCCCCGCCGGGGCGGACATCTTCCTGCGGGAGGCGCAGGCGGTGTGGCCCGAGTACGCGCCGTACGCCGACCGCAAGGTGCTCGACGGCGCCGAGCGCGTCGGGCTGCCCAGGTCGGCGAAGGCGCTGGGCGGGCTGGTGCCGGACGACGACACCGCGCGTCTGACGGCGGGGCTGGTCCGCGTGGCGCTCGACGCGAAGCTCGCGCGTGCCGTGAAAGCCGCCGCGGCGGCCTGACCGCCACGTTTTCCCGCGCGCGGGGCGGGGGACCCGGTGGGCACGAGTCCGCCCCCACCCGACTCGACCCGACAGGGGAGGCAACATGGCCGACACCGAGGCACTGGAGATCGACGCGCTGTGGGCCGAGTTCCACAACGCGGTGAACATGACGTCCCAGGAGCTCGCCGCCTGGCTGCGGACGAGCAGCGCGGGCGAGGACACCGAGGAGCCGCCGGAGAACTCCGGGAGCGACCAGGGCCGCGGTGTCCTGGCGATCCTGCGGAAACGGCAGATGGACCTCACCGACGCCGACATCGAGCTGATGTACGACGTGGTGGACGAGGTCACCGCCGAGCGGGAGGCCGGGCCCAGGCCGTCCGTGCCGGAGCCCGACTGGCGCCACCGGCTGATGACGCTGGGACACGACCCGCTGCGGTCCGAGAGCGCCTGACGGCTCCCCCGGGAACCGGCCGGGTGCCGGGCGCGGGAACGGGTGGCCGTCAGGCCGCGCGCGTTCCCTCGCCCGGCACCGGTGCGTCCGGGCGCAGGTGGCCCTCGGCGCGCAGCTCCGCCCACAGTTCGGCGGGTATGGGGTGGCGGTGCATGGCGGCGGCGTCGCGGACCTCGGCGGCCGAGCGCGCGCCGACCAGGACGGAGGTGACGGCGGGGTGGGCCAGGGGGAACTGCACGGCGGCGGCGCGCAGCGGCACGCCGTGGCGGGCGGTGATCTGCTTGATGCGCAGCGCGCGCTGGAGCAGCTCCGCCTTGGCGGGGACGTAGTCGTACGTGGCGCCCGGGTGCGGGTCGGCGAGGAGGCCGGAGTTGTAGACGCCGCCGACGATCACGGAGGTGCCGCGCTCGGCGGCGGCGGGCAGCAGGTCGGTGAGGCCGCTCTGGTCGAGCAGGGAGTAGCGGCCGGCGAGGAGGACGACGTCCACGTCCGTGTCGCGCACGAAGCGGGTGAGCATCGCGGACTGGTTCATGCCCGCGCCGATGGCGCCGACCGCGCCCTCCGCGCGCAGCCGTTCCAGCGCCGGGTAGGCCTCGGCGAATGCCTGTTCGCCGTGGTCGTCGGGGTCGTGGATCAGGGCGATGTCGGCGTGGTCGAGGCCGAGGCGGTCCAGGCTTTCGGCGAGGCTGCGCCGTACGCCCGCCGCGCTGAAGTCCCATTGGCGGCGCAGCGGGGTGCGCAGGCCGGGGAAGCCGTTGGCGGCGTCGTCCGCCGGTCCTTCGCCGCTGGGGACGAGCAGCCTGCCGACCTTGGTGGAGAGGGTGAACTGGCTGCGGGGCAGCCCGGACAGCACGGCGCCCATGCGGCGTTCCGACAGGCCGAGGCCGTAGTGCGGCGCGGTGTCGAAGCCCCGGATGCCCAGCTCCCAGGCGGTCTCCATGACCCGGCGCGCGTCGCCGTCGGTGACGGGGGCGCCGGAGCCGCCCAGCGGCGCGCCGCCGAGGGCCAGTTCGCTGAAGGTGATGTCGCTGCGGCCGAGCCTGTGGTGTCGCGGTGACATGGGTCGCTGCCGCCTTCCTCCGGGTGGAGCGCCGCCCGGTGAGTGGTGCCGGTGGGGGGCGGTCCGGGGGCCGCCGGAGGGAGCCTAGCGCTGTGGCCGCTGGAACGTTCCTGCCGACCCGCGTGGGCGGGCCGGGCGGGCGTGGTGCGCCCGCCCGGACGCCGGGGGTGCCGGTCAGCCGCCCGCCGGGCGGGCGTTGAGCGACGATCCGGCCGGTCTGCCGCCGCCCGCCGGGCGCACGGCTATCTCCTGCCACCAGTTCTCGGTGGGTACGCGGACGGCCGGTTCGAAGGACTCGCCCGGCCGTGGCAGCGCGACGGTCACGCCGCGCTGCCGCGCCTCGGCGACGGTGCGTTCGACCGGTTCGTCCCACGGGTGGAGCGAGAGGGTGAACGTGCCCCAGTGGATGGGCAGGAAGACGCCGCGCGGGGTGCCGCCGGAGAGGTCCACGTGCGCCTGGATGCCCTCCTCGGGCGTCATGTGGATGTCCGGCCAGTACTCGGTGCTGTAGGCGCCGATCTGCATCATGGTCGCGTCGAACGGGCCGAGGCGGCTGCCGATCTCGGCGAAACCGGGGAAGTACCCGGTGTCGCCTGAGTGGAAGACGCGGTGGTCGGGGCCGGTGACGGCCCAGGAGGCCCACAGGGTGCGGCCCTGGTTGCGCAGGCCGCGCCCGCAGAAGTGCTGGCCGGGGGTGGCGGTGAGGGTCAGCCCGCCGACCGTGGCCGACTCCCACCAGTCGAGTTCGACGATGCGCTCGGACGGCACGCCCCAGAACTCCAGGTGCGCGCCCACGCCGAGGGGGACGGCGAAGACGGTGTCCCGGGCCAGGAGTGCCTTGACCGTCGGCATGTCCAGGTGGTCGTAGTGGTCGTGGGAGATCACGACGGCGTCCACGCGTCCGAGGCTGTCCAGTGGCAGCGGCGCGGGGTGCAGCCGCTTCGGGCCGGCGAAGGAGACGGGCGAGCAGCGTTCGCCCCATACGGGGTCGAACAGCAGCCGGTGGCCGTCGATGTCCACGACGACGCCCGCGTGCCCGGCCCAGGTGAGGCGGAGACCGGACGCGGGCGGGCGCTCCAGGTCCGCGGCGGTGGTGGGGGCGACCGGCATCCGCCCGGCGGGCTTGCGGCGGACGCGGTCGGCGCGGCGCAGCAGGTCGCGCAGGAGGGGGACGGTGCTGCGGGGGCTGCCGGTGGCGGCGGTCCGCTCGTTGCGGAACGCGCCGTCGCGGAACTGGGGCGACCGCTCGACGCGCGCCAGCCGCTCCCCGGCCGGCTCGGCGCCGAAACCCGCCGGGCGCAGCCGGGCGAGCGGGGACCGGGAAGGGGGGCGGCGGACGGGAGTTGTGCGGGCGGGGGATGAACCGGTGTCGCCGGTTCCCCCGGACGCGTGGGGTGCGGACGGCTCGGACGGCTCGTACGGCTCGGACACGAAGACCTCCCTGGGCGAGGATTGACGCAACTGTAGTAGATGCCTGTGACACCCCGTGACGATCGGCGGGATTCACCCGTCGAACGCCTGTCCGTCGCCTGGCCGTTCACACCGGCTGCCTCACAGGTCGCGCCGGTGCTCCGCCGCCACGGCCACCGCGAAGGCGGCCGACGCCGAGAGCGCGAGCGTGGTCCACGCCCCGCCCTCCGACCAGGGGTGGGCGACATCCGCCGCGGCGTACGCGGGGTCGGTGAGGCGGTCCCAGGCGCTCATCACGGTCGCGTGGTCGAGGACGGCCGACCAGCGGCGGTCGTCGGTCAGGACCAGCGGCGCGAGTTGGAGGAGGGCGACGGCCGCCAGGACCGCCCCGGGGCCGTGCCGCAACAGGGTGTCGAAGGCCGCGCCGACGAGCGCGCAGACCGGTGCGAGCAGCGCGGACGCGACAAGGACGCGCAGCGCGCCCGGGTGGCCGAGGGGCACGCCGACGCCCACGCGGTGGAGGATCGCCTGGGTCGCCCAGAAGGAGACGGCCGCCACGGCCACGCCGAACGGGACGGTGACCGCCGTCAGGACGACCGCCTTCGCCGCCATCACCTGGCGCCTCGCGGGGACGGCGGCGAACGTCGTCCTGGCCAGGCCCGAGGTGTGCTCGCCGGTGACGGCCAGCGCGCCGAACCCCCCGGCGAAGAGCGCGAGGACCAGCGCCCCGTTCGCGGTGAAGGCGTGCAGGAGCGGGATGCCGTCGGCGAGGTACCGCTCCCTGTCGGAGCCCGGCTGCCAGTAGCGGTAGGTGTCGTACGCGGTGCCGATGTTGAACGCCAGGACGGCCAGTGCCCCGGCGAGCAGGCTCCACCAGGTGGAGCGCAGGGTGCGCAGCTTGATCCACTCGGCGGCCAGCAGGTCGGTGAACCGGCCGCGGGGTGCGCGTGACGCGGTCGCGCCGCGGTCCGTGCCCGTCGCCGTCAGGGTGCCCGTTCTCATCGGTCCCGCTCCGTCCCGTACTCCACGCTGTCCGCCGTCAGTTCCATGAACACGTCCTCCAGTGACGACGACCGCTCGGCGAGCCCGCGTACCACCAGGCCCGCGCCCGCCGCCAACTCCCCCACACGCCCCGCCCCGGCCCCCGACACCAGCACCCCGCCGTCCTCCGGCCGCACCACCAGACCGTCCGCCTTGCACACCCGTGTGATCGCCGACAGATCGTCCACCCGCACCCACACGCCCCCGCCGTTCCCCCGTGCGGCGAACGCCTCCAGACTCTCCGCCGCGATCAGCCGTCCCCGCCCGATCACCACCAGGTCGTCCGCGGTGTGTTCCATCTCCCCCATCAGATGGCTGGAGACGAGCACCGTGCGGCCCTCCCCCGCCAGCCGCCGGAACAGGCCACGCAGCCACCGCACACCCTCCGGGTCCAGCCCGTTCAGCGGCTCGTCGAACACCACCACGGGCGGATCGCCGAGCAGCGCACCCGCGATTCCGAGCCGCTGCCGCATCCCCAGCGAGAACGCCCTGACGCGCCGCCGCGCCGCGTCCTGGAGGCCGACCTCGCCCAGCACCTCGTCCACCCGTCCGCGCGGCAGCCCGTTGGACCGCGCCAGCGCCCGCAGGTGCGCCACCGCCGTACGCGCCGGGTGCACGTCCCCCGCGTCCAGCAGCGCGCCGACGACGGTGAGCGCCCGCGCCCGTTCCCCCATCGGCCGCCCCTGTACGCGCACGTCCCCCTCGGACGGGTGGCACAGCCCGAGGACCATCCGCAGCGTCGTCGTCTTCCCCGCGCCGTTCGGGCCCAGGAAGCCCGTCACACGGCCGGGGCGCACGGCGAACGACAGGGCCTCCACGACCGTCCGGGCGCCGTATCTCTTGGACAGCTCTCGTACTTCGATCATGCGGACCACACTGGCCCGCCGCCGCATTCCCCGTCGTCCAGCCGGCGCGGACATTCCCCGGCGCCGGTGTCACCCGTGGGTGTACCTCCCCGGTCCGATGGCGACGCGCGGGCGGCTGCCTAGGCTGGCGTCATGCAGGCCACACCTCCCGTCCCGCTCCCCCGGCGCATGTCACCCCGCGTCTGGGCCGCCTGCGCCTGGTGCGCAGGGCTGGCGTTCACCTTCCTCATACGCCTCGCGCTGCCGGGCGAGGAGGAGGCGTCCCACAGCGCGGGCGTGCTGATCTACCGCTGGGACGGACTGCTGCAACTCGCGCTCGGCACCGCGCTGACCCTCTACGGCGGGCACGTCCTCGTACGGCGCCCGCTCCGGGCGATGTGCCTGCTGCTGACGGGCGCAGTCGTCGCGACGACCGCACTGAGCGTCGGCGAGATCCCGCTGGCCCAGTACCTCGCCGTCGTGACGGCCGTCTACGTGGTCGCCGCGACCCGGCCGCGCCGTGCCGGCGTCCTGGCGCTCGGCATGGCTCTGGGCACTCTCGTCCTCTACCTCACCGTCCGGCTGCTGGCGGGGTGGAACATCAGTACGTCGGCGGAACTCGCCGTCGCCCTGGTCACCGTGATCGCCTGGCTGATCGGCAGGTCCACCGCCGAGACACGCGCCCACGCCGAGGCGCTGAGCGCGCGGGCGGCGGCCCAGGCCGTGACGGAGGAACGGCTCCGCATCGCCCGCGAGCTGCACGACATGGTCGCCCACAGCATCGGCATCATCGCCCTCCAGGCGGGCGCCGCACGCCGGGTCATCGACACCCAGCCGGCGGGCGCCCGCGAGGCGCTGACCAGCATCGAACTCACCGGCCGCGAGACGCTGTCGGGACTGCGCCGGATGCTGGGCGCGCTGCGCGGGACCGGGCCCGAGGAGGGGCCGTCCGGGCCGCAGCTCGCCCCGCAGCCGGGGCTCGCGCAGCTCGGGCGGCTCGCCGCCGACACGACGGCCGCCGGGGTACGCGTGGAGGTGCGCCGGCTGGGCGAGGCGACGGCGCCGCTGCCTCCCGAGATCGACATGTCGGCCTACCGGATCGTCCAGGAGGCGGTCACCAACGTCGTGCGGCACGCGGCGACCGACCGGTGCCGCGTCACGATCGAGCATGCCGGGGACGCGCTGGGCATCGAGGTCACCGACCGCGGCCGCGGGGCGGGCGCGACAGGGGGCGCGGGGTACGGACTGGTCGGGATGCGGGAGCGCGCCGAGCTGCTGCACGGTGAGTTCTCGGCCGGGCACGCGCCCGGGGGCGGCTTCCGCGTCACGGCGCGGCTGCCCGTGCCGCCGGTACCGGCGGCCGTCGCGTGACCGCGCGGACCGTGCGGGTCGTGCTGGCCGACGACCAGCCGCTCATCCGCACCGCGCTGCGCATGGTGATCGCCGAGGCGGCGGACCTGGAGGTCGCCGGCGAGGCGGGCGACGGCGCGGCGGCCGTCGAACTGGCGCGCACGCTGCGACCCGACGTCGTCGTGATGGACATCCGCATGCCCGGCGTGGACGGCATCGAGGCGACCCGCCGCATCACCGCGGCGCACCCGGACGTGCACGTCGTGGTGCTGACGACGTTCGACGACGACGCGTACGTGTACGGGGCGCTGCGCGCGGGGGCGGGCGGCTTCCTCGTCAAGGACATGGCGCTGGACGACATCCTGGACGCCGTCCGCGTCGTCGCCGCCGGGGACGGGCTGATCGCGCCCGGCGTGACGCGGCGGCTGATCCGCGAGTTCGCCCGGCTGCCCGGGACGGCGCGGGCGCCGCGCGAGATCACCGGCATCACGGGCCGGGAGCGCGAGGTGCTCACACTGGTCGGCTCCGGCCTGTCCAACGGGGAGATCGCCGCACGCCTGCACATCAGCGTGGCGACGGCGAAGACGTACGTGACGCGGCTGCTGTCCAAGCTCGACGCGCGCGACCGCGTGCAGCTCGTGATCCTCGCCTACGAGACGGGCCTCGTCGCCCCGCCGGGCTGACACCGCCGCCTGCCCGCGTACGGGCGCGAGGGAGGCCGGAACCGCACCGCCCGCCCCGGCCGGCAGCGCCGGCGCAAGCGGGCCACCGTCCACGAGCACGACGCACCGCGCCCGGCAACGCGTACCGGGGCCCGCACAGCGGCGGAGCCGCCCCGCGAGGGGCGGATCGCCCTGAGTGCCGTCGCCGCCGGGCATCGGTTTCCGGGCCCAGGCCGCGGAACGCCGCACACCGCTCCGCACCAGGCGTGCCGCGGGGGGGGGGGGGGGGGGGGGGGGGGGGGGGAGGCGGGGGGGGGGG
>NZ_JBJZOH010000015.1:0-128335 GCF_047200595.1 Streptomyces sp. MS19
TCCCCCCCCCCCCCCCCCCCCCCCCCCCCCCCCCCCCCCCCCCCCCCCCCCCCCCCCCCCCCCCCCCGCGGGCGGGAGGGGTGCCGGGGCGTCAGCCGACCCGTACCCAGGACGCCTCGCTCGGCGTGCCCTCGGCGTCGGTGGCGAACAGCATGTACCAGCCGGGCGGCACGAGTGACGGGTCGTCGGGGACGGTGAACGCCACCTCGCCCTCGCCCGCCTCCACGCCGAGCCGGATGGAGCGCTGCTCGACGTCGGTGGTGTGCGTGACGGCGCTCGGCCGCATCAGGCGCGCCTCGGTGATGCGGTCGGCGTCGCCGGTGGCGAAGGTGGCGGTGCCGCCGGGCGCCACGTGGTCGGGTCCTTCGCCGAGGACGGGCCGGTTCTCGGCGCGGTCGCCCTGGAGGTACGGCGGGGTGTAGACCTCGACGCGGTCCTCGAACGTGCCCATCCGGGTGTTGTCCCGGTCGCCGAAGAGCGGGTCGGAGCCGAACGTGGCGACCCGGCCGTCGGGCAGCAGCAGCGCCTCGGAGTGGTAGTTGCGGCCCACGGCCGGGGCTGCGGCGGGCCGGAACTCGTCCGCCTCCGGGTCGTAGAACTGCGCCTTCAGCACGTCGCTCTTCCCGCGTCCGCGGTAGTCCTGGGAGCCGCCCGAGGTGAACACCGTGTCGTCGGGGAGGATGACGCTGCTGAGGTAGCGGGTGCCCTGCGGGAGGTCGGGTCCGTCGCGGAAGGCGGGTTCCTCCTCGGTGAGGTCGACGACGGCGGTGCGCGCCGTGGACTTCTCCGACTCGCCGACGCCGCCGCCGCCGAGGACCATGAACCGCTGGTCCTGCGCCGGGGGCAGCAGGAGGGACGCGGCCGTCTCCAGCTGGTCCGGGTCGCGCAGGCCGCCGACCTCGGTGAACGTGTTGGTCTCCAGGTCCCACAGGCCGGGCTCGCGGCCCTTGTCCGCCGGGCCGTAGCCCGCGTTGGCGCCGGTGTAGAACAGCGTGCCGCCCTGGGTGAGGAAGAGGGCCGGGTAGGTGGGGAAGTAACGGTTCGGCGCCTCCGACCAGGTCTTCGTCTCCGGGTCGTAGATCTCGTTGACGCCCGGCACGACCTCGCCCACGTCGTCGAGGCCCGAGACGGTGAGGACGCGGCCGTCGGGGAGCGCGGTGAGCGTCGGGTACCAGCGTGCCTCGTCCATCGGCTGGACCGGCACGTACCGTTCGGCCTCGGGGTCGAACTCGTAGGCCGCCTTGATGCCCTGGAAGTCCTGGTCCTCCAGGGTCAGCCGCTCCGCGAGCCCGTAGACGTTGCGCGCGTCGGCGCCCCTGAGCCCGGCGACGGCGTACTGGGCGGGCTCCTCCGTCACGTACTCCTCGCCCTCCTCGGCGGCCGAGACGAAGACGCGGACCTCGGCCGCCGTGACGGTGGCGTCGTCGTCGGGGTCCTCGGCGTCCTTCTTGGCGGCGGCGGGGAGGGTGACGTCCGTCTCGGTGAGGTATTCGAGCCCGTCGGGGGAGCGCAGGCGGGTGCCCTTGGGGAAGGTGTGCTCGCGGTCGGGGTCCTCGTTCTTGAGGATCATGGCGCCGCCCGCGTGGGTCACGTCGTCGCCGAGCACCTCGTAGCGTGCGGTGCCGCCGGCGACGAGCAGGTGGCCGTCCGGGAGGGCGGCGTGGCCCGAGCAGAAGAGGTCGTCGGGCGTCTCGACCTTCTTGTAGGTGTTGTCCGCCGGGTCCCACAGGATGGACTCGAACGTCCCGGCGTCGAAGTCCTCCTGCTGGTTGCCTGAGCCGGCGATCAGCAGGACCTTGCCGGTACGGAGCAGCGCGGCGTGGATCGAGTTGGTGCGGAACTCGTCCGGTACGTCCATGACGTCCCAGGAGCCGTACCGGGCCATGTACTCGGGCCGGGATATGCGGTACTCGTGCAGCCGGTCCTGGGCGAAGCCGAGTGCGGCGGGCAGGTTCATCCCGGCGAGCAGGAGGGTCACTCCCGTGCCGATGGCGGTCTTCTTCAACCGCTTGCTGGGGCGGTACCTCATACGTCAGTCAGCTCCCACTGGTCGTGGCGGCCATGGCGGGCGGCGGGGCGTTCTCCGGTGTGGTGCCGGGCTCCGCGGGGTCGGGGGTGCGGTCGGCGGGGGCGGGCTCGGGACGGTGGGTCCAGGCCCAGATGGCGGGCGGCGCGAGGCACACGACGAGGGCGAGCAGCGTCCAGCAGCGCATGGCGCTGTGGTCGTGGCCGAGCACCACGGAGACCAGCAGCGCGACGGTCAGCACCGCCGCCCAGGCGAGGTGCAGGCGGAAGGTGGCGGGCCGGTCGGCGCTGGCACGACCTCCCTTGGGGGTGACGACGAACCTGCTGTTGCGGCGCAGTACGGCGTCCAGGAGGGAGCGTGCGTAGACCGGCGCGGACAGTGCGGACATCGCCATGCCGGCGACGCCGGAGGAGCCCTCGGGTTCGTGGGGCGACACGTTGTGCCGCCTGTTCCACACGTACAGGCCGATCTGGAGGGCGGCAACGTCGCTGTACAGCATCATCCAGGCGGAGGACGCGACCTGGGTGCCGGAGGCGCCGAGGAGGAGGTACAGCAGGCAGCCGAGGGCGCCCAGCGTCCATGTCACAGCGGCCATGGGGTAGAACGCGAGCATCAGCGAGTAGCTGAACAGCGGGCCGGGCCGGTGGCGGTGGCGCCCGCGGCCGTACTGGCGCAGCAGTGTCTCGTATGTGCCGCGTGACCAGCGCATCTGCTGGGAGAAGAAGTCGGTCCAGGAGGACGGGCCCTCGCCGACGGCCAGCACGTCGGGGGTGTAGACGGAGCGCCAGCGGCGGCCGGTGGCGGGGTTGCGGTGCCGGTGCAGTTCGAAGCCGGTGGCCATGTCCTCGGTGACGGAGTCGTACAGGCCGCCGACCTCCTTGAGCGCGCTGACGCGGACGGCGTTGTTGGTGCCGACGAACATGGGGCAGCCGTAGCGGTTCCCGGCGCGCTGGATGAGGGCGTGGAAGAGGAACTGCTGGCTCTCGGCGGCCTTGGTGACCGGGTCGTCGTAGTTGCCGTACACCTGCGGGCCGACGACGAACGCGACGTCGGGGTCGCGGAAGTAGCCGAGCATCCGCTCCAGGTAGTCGGGCAGCGGCACGTGGTCGGTGTCCACGGAGGCGAAGAAGTCGTACTCGTCGCCGTGCGCGGCGAGCCAGGCGTTGTAGTTGCCGTGCTTGGTGCGCTCGCGGTGGGGGCCTGCGGGGCGGTTCCACTCGGGGACGCCCTGGCGGGTGAAGTGCAGGACGCCGAGTTCGTCGCACAGGGCGCGGGCGTCGGGGTCGTCGCCCTCGTCCAGCAGCCAGACGTCGAGCGGTCCGGTGTGGTGCAGGGCGGTCGCGCCCTCCAGCGTGGCGCGGACCATGGCGAGCGGTTCCTTGCCCGGCACGTAGGTGGTCAGGAACGCGACGCGGGTGCCCGCCTCGGGGACCACCGGCACGGGGTCGCGCGCCACGAGGGTGGCGTGCGCGATGGAGACGACGTTGACCAGCCGGAACACCTCGACGAGCGCGATGCAGCCGAGCATCACCGCGTCGGCCGCCGGGAGGTACCAGGGGGCGTGGTCGCGCTCGGTCCAGTGGCTCGGCCAGACGAGCCAGCCGAGCAGCACGGCGGACAGGGCGGGGGCGAGCGTCATGAGGAGGGTGGCTCGTATTCGGTGGGGCTCCCCCGAGATGAGGCTCCGGTAGCGCACGCGGTAGCCCGGTTCCGGCTCGGCGAGCGGGCCGGCGAGCCGGCTGTACTTCTCGTAGTCGTAGCGATGACCGTCGAGTCGCGTACGCCGCACGGCGCCTCCTCGCGGATGACAGGAGTCCCAAATCCGACATTCCCCACCCCATGACAGGGCGGGGGCGATGTCGAGCCGGGGAGGTCCGCAAGGGTCACGCGGTGACGCCGGGGAGTGACGGGCGCCGGGGAACGGGCGTGCGGCGGGCGGGCGTCAGGGGTTGTCGGCGCCGGCGGCGGCTTCCTCGGGGGCGAGGCGGGCGCGGCGGGGGCGGGGGCGGCGGCGCGGAGGAACGCGGCCACGGCCGTCCACCAGACGACGAGCAGCCAGGCGGGCAGGAGGTGGTGGGCGTAGCCGTCGTGGAAGACGCAGGTGGTCTGCGGCGTCAGGAACGAGTCTTCGGCCCCCCGCAGGTTGCCCTCCTGGAGGCCGCCGACGCCACGGCAGACGTCCGCGCCGTGGCCCCCCAGCAGGGCACGCGCGAGGTGGAAGAACAGCAGGACGACGGCTGCGGCGGACACGGGCGGGCGCCACGACGAGGACGGCGCCGATCGCTGATGGCCGGCCCCCGGAACAGGGCCGCGTGGCCGGCGGAGCCGTCGATGACCGTGCCGTCCGCGAGGACGCGGCGCACACCGGGCGGGAAGTTGCGCTCGCTCGTCTCCAGCAGGGTCCCGGAGGGCGGGGGGGCGGTCGCGGTAGCCGGAGAGGTCGTCAGGACCGACCGCCCCGTACCGGCGCTGCTCCTCCGGCGAAGCGCCGCCTGCGCCTGCCGCCCAGCTCAGGGCACGGCGGCGGATGCAGAGCGGGACCAGGACGGTCCATAAGGCGGTGGCGAGCGACAGTGCTGGGGACGTACGCCCGTTCGGCATGGCGGGCAGCTTGGCCGGGGCGGGGCGGGACGGGAGGGAGTCAGGCGTTGTTGACGACGCCCTCGCGGCGGGCGCGGGCGGCGATCACCTCGTCGTCCTGGACGCGGCGCAGGCGGCGCTCGGCGAAGAAGCCGCCCAGCGGCAGGACCGACATCACGAAGTACCAGGCGGCGGTCTTCCAGCCCCACTTGGCGCGGTTCCACGCGTCCGCCCACAGGATCAGGTACGCCACCCACAGCACGCCGTGGACGGCGCCCATCACCGGGACGAAGTCGAGGTCCGTGGTGCGCCGGAGCACGGAGCAGACCAGCAGGATGAGGAACGACGCGGCCTCGGGCGCGGAGACCAGCCGGAGCCGGTGCAGGGCGGAGGCGGTCTTCAGGTCCATGATGTGTCCCGCTTTCGGAGGGAGGCCGGGTGGGCTGCCGTGCTCGGTCGTGCCGGGTCGCGCTGCGAGCGATCTTGTGAACGCGCGCACAAGCTCCCCGCCATTGTGACAGCACCGCCGGGGAACCCCGCCCCGGGCCCCGGGCAGCCGCGGACGGCCCGCTTCCGGCCATGCCGGGGACGGCCGCGCGCCCCCGCCCCGGCCTGCGGCGGAACGGGCCGGGCGGTCATCTGTACGAATCTGTTTCCGGCCACTTCGGGCTCGGCCCCCGCGCCGGTTAGAGTTCGGGACATGGACACGGACAACGGGACCCGCTGGCTCTCGGAGGCGGAGCAGCGCGCCTGGCGCGTTCATCTCGACGTCAGCAAGCTGCTGACGCACCGGCTCGAACGGGACCTCCAGCCCTTCGGCCTCACCATGTACGACTACGAGATCCTCGTGAACCTCTCCGAGTCCGAGGAGCACCGGATGCGGATGAGCGATCTCGCGGCGGCCACGCTCCAGTCGAAGAGCAGGCTGTCCCACCAGATCACGCGCATGGAGAAGGCCGGGCTGGTGCGGCGGGAGAGCTGCGACTCGGACAAGCGCGGCCTGTTCGCCGTCCTCACCGAGCAGGGCTGGACGACCATGCGGGAGGTGGCGCCGCACCACGTCGCGTCCGTGCGCCGCAACTTCGTGGACCTCCTGCCGCCCGACGCGCTGGCGGCGCTGACGGAGGCGCTCGTCCCCGTCTCCGAGCACCTGCACGGCGACCGGGGCGACCGCCGCAGGCCCTGACCTTCAGGCCGCGAGCCGTGCGACGGTCGTGGTGAGTCCCGCCCAGGCCTCGGCGGTGTCGGGGTCTTCCGTGTGGGGTGCGCGGAACCAGGTGAGGAACGCCGCCGTGTCGTCCAGTGCCCAGCGCAGCCGGTGGAACGCCATGGCGTCCGGGTCGGGCGTACGGCCGGTGGCGCGGGCGTAGTGGGCGAGGTCGGCGGGGTCGTCGGTGACCAGCCACAGGTCGCGCTCCGGCGGGGCGAGGGCGGTGGTGTCCCAGTCGACCAGGAGGCGGCGTTCCCCGTCGCGCAGGACGTTCCCCGGGTGCGGCTCCCCGTGCGTGACGACAGGGGCACCGACCGGGCGGGCCGCGTGCCGGTCGAAGGCGGCCGTGACGGCGTGCAGCGCGGGTGCGTGGCGGGCGATCAGCGCGCGGGCGGGCTCGGCGTAGGGGCCGCCGTCCCAGGGGGTGCCGGTCTCCGACAGTGCCGCGTCCAGGGTGGCGCGGCCGGGGATGTCCGGCCGGTAGGGCGGGATGTCCGGCGGGGCCGGGGCGCTGTGCAGGGTGGCGAGCATGTCGAGGCCGAGGCGGCGTTCCGTGGCGGTGCGCGGCTCGCCGAAGCGGCCGGGCGTACCGGGCGTGAACGGGAAGACGCTGACCCCGTACCGCTCCCCCAGCGCGACGACCGTAGCGCCGTCCGCCGTGCGCAGCGGGGGCACGACGAAGGGCAGCGCGCGGAGTGCGTACGCGGTGTTCATCGCCCGGCGCAGCCCCAGGCGGGCGGAGGGGATGTCGGGGCCGCAGTGCGGCTTGTCGGACAGGTCGGCCACGGTGAGGAACCAGCGGCGGCCATCGTCACCGGTCATGGTCCAGTGATGGTCCCCGAACCCGGCGGGCACCCACGACGGCGCGGGACCGCGGAGGCCCCACGCCGCCAGGGTGTCGCCGAGCGATCGGTCAGAGATGTCCGGCGGCCGTTGCTTCACGCGGCCCAACGTAACGGGCGCCGCGCCACGCGTACCAGGCGATTCCGCCCGCCACCAGAGCGGCGGCGACCAGCGCGGCGCTGACCCACAGCGGCGAGCGGTAGCCGTGCCCCGCGTCGATCGCCAGGCCGCCGAGCCACGGCCCGAGGGCCGCGCCGACGTTCAGCGCCGCCGTCGCGAGACCGCCCGCCAGGGTGCGCGCCCCGTCCGCCGCGTACAGGGCGCGGGCGATCAGCGTCGATCCGACGGCGAACGCGGAGGTGAGCGAACCGGCGGCGGACAGCGGGACGTCCAGATCGGCGGAGATGTCCGGCAGCAGGCCGGACAGCATGAACTCCGACGTCCCCTGGGCGAGGACGGCGAGGGCGAGCACGTACAGGACAAGAGGCACAGCGGTACTCCGCGGCAACGTATGACCACGCCATGGACAGGGCCGCGATACGGCGTACCGGTGGCATTGGGCGAGCGGCGCCGCGTCAGGGACGGCGGCGTGGTGGAAGGCGCGTCAGCGCGGCGTCGCGTGCGGCCACCGGCGGACCGGCGGCCGGACTCTGGACGCTTCGGGGCTCGACATGCCGGGCAGCGTAACCGGCCGGGCGGCCCGGCGTCATCCCGGGGTGCCCGGCGGTGTCCCGGGAACGGGCCGGCCGGGCGGGGTGAAGGCGGCGAGGAGTGTTCCGGCGATGGCGTGGGGGGCACCGGCCTCGGCGAGGCGGGCGGCGGTGATCTCGTCGGCGGCCGTGTGCAGGACGCCGTAGAAGGTCGCGACGAGCCAGGCCGCCGGGACGTCCGCGCGGAACGCGCCCTCGGCCTGGCCGCGCTCGATCAGGGCGTGGATGCGGCGCATCGGCGTCTCGTGCAGGTCGCGGATGCGCTCGGGTGACAACTCGCCCTGGGCGGCGCGCAGCAGGGCGCGTGAGCGGTCCACGATGCGCCAGGACGAGTCGATCAGCCGGGCGAGGGCGGCGCGCGGGTCGCCGCCGAGGTCCACCGTGGCGAGCGACGCGTCGGCGTCGGACATCGCCCGCGAGAAGACGGCCTCCACCAGCTCGGGGCGTGAACCGAAGTGGCTGTAGAGCGTGACGCGGCCGACGCCCGCGCCCTGCGCGATGTCGCCCATGCTCGCGGCCGGGTCCCGGCCGAGGATGTCCCAGGCGGCGTCGATGATCAGCTCGGCGTTGCGCCTCGCGTCGGCCCTGCGGCCCCTGACCCGCTGCTCCTCGCCCGCCTGCGTCATCCGCCCGCCGCCTTTCGCCCGTCCTCGGCCGTCCGTTCACCCGTAGGTGTCATTCTGCGGCACCCCTCTTCCCGAACAGACGTGTACGGGTTAACGTGACCCAGGAAACCGAACAGAGCTGTACACGTTAGGGGGCATGTGATGGCCGCGCATTCCGCGCACCACGCGGCGGAGGCAGACGAGGGGCATCCGGGACAGGGGGCGCCCGGCCGGTGGCGGGCGCTCGCGCTGCTGAGCGTCGCCCAGTTCATGCTGATCCTGGACGTCACGGTAGTCACGGTCGCGCTGCCGGACATCGGCGCGGGACTCGGCCTCGACCGCTCCGCCCTCACCTGGGTGGTCAGCGGGTACACCCTCGTCTTCGGCGGGATGATGCTGCTCGGCGGCAGGACGGCCGACCTGTGGGGGCCGCGCCGGCCGGTGCTCGGCGGCCTCGCCGTCTTCACCGCCGCGTCGCTGGTGGCCGGCCTGGCGGGCGGGCCCGCCGGGGCGGTCCTGCTCCTCGGCGCACGCGCCGCACAGGGCCTCGGCGCCGCGTTCCTCTCCCCCGCCGCGCTGGCGGCGGTGACGACCGCGTTCCAGGGCGCGGAGCGGCGGCGGGCCCTCGGGGTGTGGGCCGCGCTCGGCGGCACCGGGTCGGCGGTGGGCGTCCTCGCCGGGGGGCTGCTGGCCGCCGGGCCCGGCTGGCGGTGGATCTTCTTCGTGAACGTGCCGGTGGGCCTGGCGCTGCTGGCCGCGCTGCCGTCCGTCCTCCCCCGGTCACCGCGCCGGGGCGCGCACCGGCTCGACATACCGGGCGCGCTGCTGGTCACCGCCGCCACGGCGGCCGCGATCCAGGGCCTGATCCGCGCGGGCGACGACGGCTGGAGCTCCGGCTGGACGCTGGGCACGCTCGCCCTCGCCCTCCTGCTCTACGGTGCCTTCGCGGTGGTGCAACGGCGGTCCCGCGCACCGCTGATGGACCTCGCGGTCCTCGCCCGGCGGCCGGTGGTGACCGGCGTGGTGCTGATGCTGGTCGGCACGGCGCTGCTGATCACCCAGTTCTTCCTCGGGTCGTTCTACCTCCAGCGCGCCGCCGGACACGGGCCCCTGGCGACCGGGCTGCTGTTCCTGCCGGTCGCGGCCGGGACCGTCGTCGGCGCCCACACCGCGAGCCGCGCGGCGGGCCGGTTCGGCGCGCGGCCGGTGGCGCCCGTCGCCCTGCTGGTGACCGGCGCGGCGCTCGCCGTCCCGGCGGCCTCGCTCGGCACGGCGACGCTGGCGGCCGGCATGAGCCTCGCGGCCGCCGGGATCGGCGCCGTCCTCGTCTGCGCCACGACCACGGCGCTCACCCGGGTCCCGCACCACGAGGCCGGACTCGTCTCCGGTGTCGTGAACACCTGCCACGAGTTCGGGGCGTCGCTCGGTGTCGCGGTGGTCTCCAGCGTCGCCGCCGTGAGCATCGCGAGCGGCGGCGCTGGCGCCTCGGGATTCCGCGACGCCCTGTGGCTGGCCACCGCCGTGGCGGCCGTGACGGCGGCGCTCGCCCCGTTCCTCATACCGGGCGGACGCCCACCGGCCGGGACGCGCGTCTCCATGCACTGATCCACGCCGGTCCCCGGCCCGGATTCGCACAACGGTCCAGGGGCCCTCCGGCTCCACGGGCATGTCAGACCCACCGACCGTCACGGCCGGACGGTCGTTCGTTCGTTCGGTCGGGGTCAGGCAGCCGGACAGGGTGGCGAAGACAGGGCCCGCACGCGCCGCGCGAGTGCGCTTGGGCGGGGCGCGCGGGGCGGCCGGAGCGCCATGCCCTCCCACCGTGGGCCTCAAGGCGCGCGGGCCCTGAGGACGTGTGCCCAGGAGGCGCGTTCACCGGCGCGCGGCGCTCGCGGAGGGAGCCGGGCGGACGGGCGTCAGGACCAGCGGCCGGTGCGGCCGAGGAGCAGGGCCAGGGCGGCCGTGCCCGCCGTGGAGGTGCGCAGGACCGTGGGGCCGAGCCGGTACGGCTTCGCGCCCGCCTCGGCGAAAGCGGCCAGTTCGTCCGGCGTGACCCCGCCCTCGGGGCCCACGACCAGGACGATCGGCCCCTCCACGGGCAGCGGCGCGGTCGCCAGCGGCTCGGTGCCGCTCTCGTGCAGGACGGCGGCGAACGCGGCCCCGGCCAGCAGCTCCGCCGCGCCCCGCGTCGTCACCGCCTCGGTCACCTCGGGGAAGCGCAGGCGCCGCGCCTGCTTGCCCGCCTCGCGGGCGGTGGCACGCCACTTGGCGAGGGACTTCGCGCCCCGCTCGCCCCGCCACTGGGTGACGCAGCGCGCCGCCGCCCACGGCACGACGCGGTCCACGCCCGTCTCGGTCATGGTCTCCACGGCCAGTTCGCCCCGGTCGCCCTTGGGCAGCGCCTGGACCACCGTCACCTGCGGCCGGGGCGGCGCCTCGGTCCTGAGGCCGCCGACCGTCACCTCAAGGCGGTCGCGGCCCTCGACCGACGCCACCGTGCCGGACGCGCCCGTGCCCCGGCCGTCCGTCAGCACGACGTCCTCGCCCGGCCGCAGCCGCCGCACCGAGACGGCGTGCCGCCCCTCGGGGCCGTCGAGCACCAGCGTCCGGCCCACGGCCGCCGCGTCGAGCGACTCGACCAGGAAGACAGGAGCCGTGCTCATCGGCCGTTGAACGCGTCCTTCAGGCGGGAGAACAGCCCCTGCTGCCCCGGCTGGAACTGCCCCATGGGCCGCTCCTCGCCCCGCAGCTTCGCCAGGCGCCGCAGCAGCTCCTCCTGCTCCGCGTCGAGCTTGCCCGGCGTCTGCACCTCGACGTGCACCACGAGGTCGCCCCGCCCGCTGCTGCGCAGGTGCGTGATGCCTCGGGCGTGCAGCGGGATCGACTGGCCGGACTGCGTACCCGGCCTGATGTCGACCTCCTCCATGCCGTCCAGCGTCTCCAGCGGCACCTTCGTGCCCAGCGCCGCCGCCGTCATCGGCACGGTCACCGTGCAGTGCAGGTCGTCGCCCCGCCGCTGGAACACCGCGTGCGGCGTCTCACGGATCTCGACGTACAGGTCACCGGCGGGGCCGCCGCCGGGACCCACCTCGCCCTCGCCCGCGAGCTGGATGCGCGTGCCGTTGTCCACACCCGCGGGGATCTTCACCGTCAGCGTCCTGCGGGTCCGCACCCGGCCGTCGCCCGCGCACTCGGGGCACGGGGTCGGCACCACGGTCCCGAAGCCCTGGCACTGCGGGCAGGGCCGCGACGTCATGACCTGGCCGAGGAACGACCGCGTCACCTGCGACACCTCGCCCCGGCCGCGGCACATGTCGCACGTCTGCGCCGACGTGCCGGGGGCCGCGCCCTCGCCGTTGCACGTGTTGCAGACGGTGGCCGTGTCGACCTGGATCTCCTTGGTCGTGCCGAACGCCGCCTCGTTGAGGTCGATCTCCAGCCGGATCATGGCGTCCTGGCCGCGCCGCGTCCGCGACTTCGGGCCGCGCTGCGACGCGGTGCCGAAGAAGGCGTCCATGATGTCCGAGAAGTTCCCGAAGCCCGCGCCGCCGAAGCCCGCGCCCGCCGAGGCGGCGCTCCCCAGCGGGTCGCCGCCGAGGTCGTACATCTGTTTCTTCTGCGGGTCGGAGAGCACCTCGTACGCGGTGTTGATCTCCTTGAACCGCTCCTGCGTCTTCGGGTCAGGATTGACATCCGGATGCAGTTCGCGGGCGAGCCTGCGGAAGGCCTTCTTGATGTCGTCCTGCGAGGCGTCCCGCTGCACGCCGAGGATCGCGTAGTAGTCCGTCGCCACTTAGTTCTCCGCGAGGATCTGTCCGACGTACCGTGCCACTGCGCGCACCGCTCCCATCGTTCCCGGGTAGTCCATGCGGGTCGGTCCGACCACGCCGAGCTTGGCCACCGCCTCGTCCCCAGAACCGTAGCCGACCGAGACGACCGAGGTGGAGGTCAGGCCCTCGTGGACGTTCTCGTGACCGATGCGCACGGTCATCCCCGAGTCCTTCGCCTCCCCGAGCAGCCGCAGGAGGACGACGTGCTCCTCCAGCGCCTCCAGCACGGGCCTGATCGTCAGCGTGAAGTCCTGTCCGAAGCGCGTGAGATTGGCGGTCCCGCCGATCACGAGCCGTTCCTCGGTCTCCTCGACCAGCGTCTCCAGCAGGGACGACAGGACGGTCGAGACCGTGCCGCGCTCCTCCTTGTCGAAGGAGTCCGGCAGATCCGCCACCAGCCGCGGCACCTCGGGGAACCGCTGCCCCGCGATCCGGCTGTTCAGCCGGGCGCGCAGGTCCGCGAGCGAGGTCTCGCCGAACGGCGCCGGGCAGTCGATCAGCCGCTGCTCGACCCGGCCGGTGTCGGTGATCAGCACCAGCATCAGCCGCGCGGGCGCCAGCGACAGCAGTTCGACGTGCCGCACCGTGGAGCGGCTGAGCGAGGGGTACTGCACGACGGCGACCTGCCGCGTCAGCTGCGCGAGCAGCCGCACCGTGCGGCCGACGACGTCGTCGAGGTCCACGGCGCCGTCGAGGAAGTTCTGGATCGCCCGGCGCTCGGCCACGGACAGCGGCTTGACGTCGGCGAGCTTGTCGACGAACAGCCGGTAGCCCTTGTCGGTGGGCACGCGCCCCGCGCTGGTGTGGGGCTGGGCGATGTACCCCTCCTCCTCCAGGGCCGCCATGTCGTTGCGCACGGTGGCCGGGGAGACCTGGAGGTTGTGCCGCTCCGTGAGGGCCTTGGAACCGACCGGCTCCTCGGTGCCCACGTAGTCCTGGACGATGGCCCTGAGCACCTCAAGCCTGCGTTCACTGAGCATGCCGCGCACCTCCCGTCCGGCCGTCGCCGCCCTTGGCACTCGACGTCACCGAGTGCCAATCCCTGGACCAGTGTACGGCCGGGTAGCACGCCCAGGGAATCGCGACCGGCGTGCCGGTTGTCGGCGGGGGCCGGGCGCGGGTGGCTCGTTGTCGTTGGCTCAGGCTAACGTCCCAGGTCCATGAGCACTTGGGAAGAGGTGACGGGCGGCGTGATCCGCTGCCGCCTGCCGGGCTGGGACGAGACGATCGGCGCCGTCGCGGGTGACGACGGCCTGCTGCTCGTGGACACGGGGCCCACGCCCGGCGCCGCCGCGGACGCCGGGCGGGAGGCGGCGGCGCTGCTCGGCCGCCCCGTGACGCGGCTGGTGGTCACACACCCGCACTTCGACCACCTGCTGGGCGCGGGCGCGTTCCCGGGCGCGGAGGCGTACGGGCCGCGGCACGACGCCGCGGAGAACGCGCGGGACGGCGTGCGGCAGGGGCTGGCGCCCGAGGACGCGGCGCACGGCGAGGAGCTGCTGTCCGGGGTGCGCTGGCGGATCATGGACGGCACCGATGTGACGCTCGGCCTCGGCGGCGGGCGGCGCGCCCAGCTCGTGGACCTGGGCGCGGCGCACTCGTCGCACGACATCGCCGTGGTCGTCCACGGGCCGGTCCCCGTGGTGTTCTGCGGCGACCTGGTCGAGGAGTCGGGCGAGCCCCAGGCCGGCCCCGACGCGCGGCCGGAGCGCTGGCCCGGCGCCCTCGACAGGCTGCTGGAGCTGGGCGGGCCCGAGGCGGTGTACGTGCCGGGGCACGGCGCGCTGGTGGACGCGGACTTCGTACGGGCCCAGCGGGACGCGCTGCGTGCGCGCTTCGGCGGAGCCGGGCCGGCGTGAGGGGCCCGCGTGGTCGAATGGGGCCATGCGCAGCCGACAGTACGGTCCCGACCTGACGCCGCCGTGGAAGCGGCGCACGCCCGTCCCCGAGGTCCCGGCGGACCACGGTCTCGTCGTCGAGGAGGCCGCGACCGGCTTCTGTGGCGCGGTCGTCCGCTGCGAGCGCACGGCGCAGGGCGACACCGTCACGCTGGAGGACCGCTTCGGGGCGCTGCGGGTCTTCCCGCTGGAGCCGCGCGGCTTCCTGATCGACGGCCGCGCCGTGACGCTGACCCGGCCCGTACGGCGCCCCGCCGCCCCGGCCGGGCCGGCGCGGACGGCCTCCGGCTCGCTGGCGGTGCCGGGGGCGCGCGCCCGTGTGGCCCGCGCCGGGCGGATCTACGTGGAGGGGCGGCACGACGCGGAGCTGGTCGAGAAGGTCTGGGGTGACGACCTGCGGATCGAGGGCGTGGTCGTGGAGTACCTGGAGGGCGTGGACGGGCTGCCCGGGGTGGTCGAGGAGTTCGGCCCTGGCCCGGACGCGCGGCTCGGCGTGCTGGTGGACCACCTGGTGCCCGGCTCGAAGGAGTCGCGGATCGCCGCGTCCGTGAGCGGGGAGCACGTGCTGGTGGTGGGGCACCCGTTCATCGACGTGTGGGCGGCGGTGAAGCCCGCGTCGGTCGGCATCACGGCCTGGCCTGACGTGCCGCGCGGGCAGGACTGGAAGACGGGCGTGTGCCGCGCGCTCGGCTGGCCGGAGAACACGGGCGCCGCCTGGCAGCGGATCCTCGGCGGTGTCCACAGCTTCCGCGACCTCGAACCGGCGCTGCTCGGGCCCGTCGAGCACCTCATCGACCACGTGACCGCCCCCGGCCCCCACGGCTGAACGCGGCGGGCGCGGGCGCTGAGGGACAATCGGTCCCATGCCCTCCACCCTCCCCGACGGCGAGCCGGTCCCCGAGGACGGCGCGCTCCCCGCGTCGGCGACGGCCGGTGCCGCGGACCGTCCCCTGGCGTTCTACCTGCACGTCCCGTACTGCGCGACGCGCTGCGGCTACTGCGACTTCAACACCTACACGGCCTCCGAGCTGCGCGGCTCCGGCGGCGCCCTGGCGTCGCGCGAGAACTACGCGGACGTCCTCGCCGAGGAGGTCAGGCTGGCGCGCAAGGTCCTGGGGGACGACCCGCGCGAGGTGTCCACGGTCTTCGTCGGCGGCGGGACGCCGACGCTGCTGCCGCCGGGGGACCTCGGCCGGATGCTGGCGGCGGTGCGCGACGAGTTCGGGCTCGCGGCGGACGCCGAGGTGACGACGGAGGCGAACCCCGACTCGGTGGACCCCGCGTCGCTCGCCGCACTGCGGGAGGCCGGGTTCACGCGCGTCTCGTTCGGCATGCAGAGCGCCCGGCCGCACGTCCTGGCCGTGCTGGAGCGCACGCACACGCCCGGCAGTCCCGAGCGGCGGGTCGCCGAGGCGCGCGCGGCGGGCTTCGCACACGTCAGCCTCGACCTGATCTACGGCACCCCGGGCGAGACGGACGACGACTGGCGCGCCTCCCTGGACGCGGCGCTCGCCGCCGGGCCCGACCACGTCTCGGCGTACTCGCTGATCGTCGAGGACGGCACGAGGCTCGCGCAGCGCGTGCGGCGCGGCGAGGTGCCGATGACCGACGACGACGTGCACGCCGACCGCTACCTCATCGCCGAGGAGACGCTGACGGCGGCGGGCATGGAGTGGTACGAGATCTCGAACTGGGCCGCCTCGCCCGCCGACCGCTGCCGCCACAACGAGCTGTACTGGACCGGCGCCGACTGGTGGGGCGCCGGCCCAGGGGCGCACAGCCATGTCGGGGGCGTGCGCTGGTGGAACGTGAAGCACCCCGGCGCATACGTGCAGGCCCTCGCCTCCGGGCGCTCCCCCGGCGCCGGGCGCGAGCTGCTGTCGGACGAGGACCGGCGGGTGGAGCGCGTACTGCTGGAGCTGCGGCTGCGCGACGGCGTCCCGCTGGCCGTCCTCGCCCCGGCCGGGCGGCGCGCCGCGGCGGACGCCCTGCGGTCGGGGCTGCTGCGGCCCGGCGCGTACGAGGACGGCCGGGCCGCGCTGACGCTGCGCGGCCGCCTGCTGGCCGACGCGGTGACGCGGGATCTTGTTGACTGAAGCCGCCTGAAACCGCCTGAAGCCGCCCTGGGACCGGGCCGGGGAGCGGGTCAGTCCTTCGGGTACATGTCCTCGACCAGGTCGTGGAACTCGCGCTCCACCACCGGGCGCTTCAGCTTCAGGCTGGGCGTGAGGTCCCCGTGCTCGACGTCCAGCTCGCGGGGCAGCAGCCGGAAGCGCTTGATCGTCTGCCAGCGCTGGAGCCCCGCGTTCAGCTCCTGGATGTAGCCGTCCACCAGGGCCTGGGTGCGCTCGTCGGCGACGATCCCCGCGTAGTCGCCCGGCACGCCGTTGTCCTTCGCCCAGGCGAGCAGCGACACCTCGTCCAGCGCGATCAGGGCGGAGCAGAACTTCCTGCCCTGGCCGACGACCATCATGGCCGACACATAGGGGCAGACCGCCTTGAAGCGGCCCTCGATCTCGCTGGGCGCGACGTACTTGCCGCCCGAGGTCTTAAAGAGGTCCTTCTTGCGGTCGGTGATCCGCAGATAGCCGTCGTCGGACAGTTCGCCGATGTCGCCGGTGTGGAACCAGCCGTCGCCGTCCAGCACCTCGGCCGTCTGCTCGGGCAGCTCGTGGTAGCCCAGCATCACGCCGGGGCCGCGTACGAGCAGCTCGCCGTCGTCGGCGATGCGCGCCTCCAGGCCGGGGAACGGCTTGCCGACGGTGCCGACGCGGTTGGCGGCCAGCGGGTTCAGGAAGCTGGCGGCGGCGGTCTCGGTGAGGCCGTAGCCCTCCAGGACGGGGATGCCCGCGCCGTTGAAGAAGTGGCCGATCTCGGGGGTCAGCGCGGCCGAGCCGGACACGCAGGCCCGCATCCGGCCGCCGAACGCCTCGCGCAGCTTCGCGTAGACCAGCCGGTCGGCGAGGGCGTGCTTGGCGCGCAGCCGGGCGGGCACGGCGGCGCGGCCCGTGCGGCGGAAGTTGTCCTGCGAGACGCGGGAGAACTCCTTGGCGGTCGCCGCGGCCCAGTCGAAGATGCGGCCTTTGGCGGCGCCGCCGGCGCGGGCGCGCATGGCCACGCCGTTGTAGACCTTCTCGTAGATCCGCGGCACGCCGCACATCACCGTCGGGCGGACGGCGGGCAGGTTGGTGATGATCTCGTCCACCCGGCCGTCGACGACCATCACGTGCCCGATCTTGACGTGCGCGGACAGCAGCACCTTGCCGAAGACGTGGGCCAGCGGCAGCCACAGGTAGTGGATGTCGTCGGCGCGCAGCAGGTCGATGGCCTCGATGGTGTGGCCCATGTACGACCAGGTGTCCTGGCTGAGCCGCACGCCCTTGGGGCGGCCGGTGGTGCCCGAGGTGTAGATCAGCGTCGCCAGGTGGTCGGGGCGCAGGGCCGAGACGGTGTCCTTGACGGCGTCCGGCTTGCGCTCCAGGTAGGCGGCGCCGCGTTCCGCCAGGTCGGCGAGGGAGAGGACCCAGCCCTCCGGGTCGCCCTCGGCGGGGACGGCGTCGTCGGCCTCGATGACGACGACGTGTGCGAGGTCCGGCAGCTCGGCCCGGCGCTCCCTGGCCTTGGCGAGCTGCGCGGCGTCCTCGGCGATCAGCACCCGGCTGCCGGAGTCGGCGAGGATGTACGCCGTCTCCTCCGCGTTGGTCTGCGCGTAGACCGTGGTCGTGGCGGCGCCCGCGCACATGACGCCGAGGTCGGCGAGCATCCAGTCCACGCGCGTGGCGGAGGCGATGGCGACGCGCTCCTGGGGGCGTACGCCCAGGTCCATCAGGCCGGCGGCGATGGCGAAGACGCGGGTGGCCGTCTCGGCCCAGGTGTAGCCGGCCCAGCCGTCGGGACCGCCGCCCGCGGTGGGCACCGGGTAGCGGAGCGCCTCGCGGTCGGGGGTGGCGGCCACGCGCTCCAGGAAGAGATGCGCCACGGACGGCGGGCGGTTCTGGGTCAGCTGAAGCTGCCTGTCGGTCACGACTTCCTCTTCCTCCGGGTGCGGCGCTGCAACGGGGGTGACTAATGGGTAACTTTCGGGTGGCGCTCAGACTAGAGGCCACGGCCCCCGTGCGTAAGGGGGGTCATTTCTTGTTCTTCCCCTCACCGCCGTCCGAATCCGACGACAGGGCGGCGATGAAGGCCTCCTGCGGCACCTCGACGCGCCCCACCATCTTCATGCGCTTCTTGCCCTCCTTCTGCTTCTCCAGAAGCTTGCGCTTGCGGGAGATGTCGCCGCCGTAGCACTTGGACAGGACGTCCTTGCGCATCGCGCGCACCGTCTCGCGGGCGATCACGCGGGAGCCGATCGCCGCCTGGATCGGGACCTCGAACTGCTGCCTGGGGATCAGCTCGCGCAGCTTCCCGGCCATCCTGACGCCGTACGCGTACGCCTTGTCCTTGTGGACGATGGCGGAGAAGGCGTCCACCTTGTCGCCGTGGAGGAGGATGTCCACCTTGACGAGGGCGGCGGCCTGTTCGCCGGTCGGCTCGTAGTCGAGGGAGGCGTAGCCGCGGGTCTTGGACTTCAGGGCGTCGAAGAAGTCGAAGACGATCTCGGCGAGCGGCAGGGTGTAGCGCAGTTCGACGCGGTCCTCGGACAGGTAGTCCATGCCCTGCATGACGCCGCGGCGGTTCTGGCACAGCTCCATGATCGCGCCGATGTACTCGCTCGGGGCGATCAGGGTGGCGCGCACGACGGGTTCGCTGACCTCGGCGATCTTCCCGTTCGGGTATTCGCTGGGGTTGGTGACCGTGTGCTCGCTGCCGTCCTCCATGACCACCTGGTAGACCACGTTGGGCGCGGTGGCGATCAGGTCGAGGTTGAACTCGCGCTCCAGGCGCTCCCTGATGACCTCCAGGTGCAGGAGGCCGAGGAAGCCGACGCGGAAGCCGAAGCCGAGGGCGGCCGACGTCTCGGGCTCGTAGACGAGCGCGGCGTCGTTGAGCTGGAGCTTCTCCAGGGCGTCGCGGAGGTTCGGGTAGTCCGAGCCGTCGATCGGGTACAGGCCCGAGAACACCATGGGGCGCGGGTCCTTGTAGCCGCCGAGCGGCTCGGTCGCGCCGCCGCGCTGCTGGGTGATCGTGTCGCCGACCCTGGACTGGCGCACGTCCTTCACGCCGGTGATCAGGTAGCCGACCTCGCCGACCGCGAGGCCGTCGGCGGCGGTCATCTCGGGCGAGTTGACGCCGATCTCCAGCAGCTCGTGGGTGGCGCCCGAGGACATCATCTGGATGCGCTCGCGCCTGGCGAGCGCGCCGTCCACGACCTTCACGTACGTGACGACGCCCCGGTACGCGTCGTAGACCGAGTCGAAGATCATCGCGCGGGCGGGGGCGTCCGGGTTCCCGACGGGGGCGGGGACCTGGCGGACGACCTCGTCCAGGAGCGCCTCGACGCCCTCGCCGGTCTTGGCGGAGACGCGCAGGACGTCGCCGGGGTCGCAGCCGATCAGGTGCGCCAGTTCGGCGGCGAACTTGTCGGGCTGGGCGGCGGGCAGGTCGATCTTGTTGAGGACCGGGATGATCGTGAGGTCGTTCTCCATCGCCAGGTAGAGGTTGGCGAGGGTCTGGGCCTCGATGCCCTGCGCGGCGTCCACCAGCAGGATGCAGCCCTCGCAGGCGGCGAGGGAGCGGGACACCTCGTAGGTGAAGTCCACGTGCCCCGGGGTGTCGATCATGTTCAGCACGTGCGCCGCGCCGTCCGACTGCCAGGGCATGCGGACCGCCTGCGACTTGATCGTGATGCCGCGCTCACGCTCGATGTCCATGCGGTCGAGGTACTGCGCGCGCATCTGGCGCTGGTCGACGATCCCGGTGAGCTGGAGCATCCGGTCGGCGAGCGTGGACTTGCCGTGGTCGATGTGCGCGATGATGCAGAAGTTACGGATCAGAGCCGGGTCGGTACGGCTGGGCTCCGGCGCGTTCGAAGTGATCGCGGGCACGCGGGGTCCTGTCGGTCATGGCTGGGGAAGAATGGATGTCCCCATGCTCCCACGCGTCCGCCGCTGGTACGGATTCGGAGCCGGTGAGGGCCGCTGGTAGGCTGGCGGTCCGTGCCCGCGCGCCGGTCCCCGGCCGCGTGCACACGGTGACCCCGCGCACACGCCACGGTGGGACGTCCGGCAGGACGGCGCCCGCTCGCGGCACACGCGGCATCACCGGGAGCAGGACCCCCAACCGTGACACCCAGCGGTGCGCGCCGGTCCCCGGCCGCGCCGATCCGAACCTGCAAAGGCTCAATTTCGTGGCGAACATCAAGTCCCAGATCAAGCGGATCAAGACCAACGAGAAGGCGCGGCTGCGCAACCAGGCCGTGAAGTCCGAGGTCAAGACGGCCGTCCGGCGCGCCCGCGAGGCCGTCGCCGCCGGTGACTACGAGCAGGCCGAGGCCGCGCGCAAGGTCGCCGCCCGCAAGCTCGACAAGGCCGTCAGCAAGGGCGTGCTGCACCGCAACAACGCCGCCAACAAGAAGTCGGCGCTGGCCCTCCAGGTCAACGCGCTCCAGGGCTGACACCGGTACCCGCTCCGCGCCACCGGCCAGGACCCAGCGGCCCCTCTCTCCGCTCCCGTCCGGTGCGCGCCGTGCGCCGCGCTGATCCCAACGTTCGCCACGCTGGTGCGGTGCTGCGAGCGGTTCCGGGTGACCCCCCTGACATGCCGGAGGCCCCGGTCCTGCCCTTTCCCGGGCGGGACCGGGGTCTTCGTGCTGCCTGACATCGTGCGGGTCCGGGTCCGGGCGCGGTCAGCGTGCGCGGGCGGCGCGGGCGATGGTGACGACGGCTTTCTCCAGGGCGTACTCCGGGTCGTACCCGCCGCCCTTGACGGCGGCGTCGGCCTCGGCGACGGCGGTCAGCGCGGTGGCGACGCCGTCCGCCGACCAGCCGCGCAGCTGCTGCCGCACGCGGTCGATCTTCCACGGCGGCATGCCGAGTTCGCGCGCGAGGTCGGCCGGGCGCATGCCGGGCGGCGCGGAGGCCAGCCTGCCGATGGAGCGGACGCCCTGGGCGAGCGCGCTGGTGACGAGCACGGGTGCGACGCCGGTGGACAGCGCCCAGCGCAGCGCTTCGAGCGCTTCGGCGGCGCGGCCCTCGACGGCGCGGTCGGCGACGGTGAAGCTGGACGCCTCGGCGCGGCCCGTGTAGTAGCGGCCGACGACGGCCTCGTCCACGGCGCCCTCGACGTCGGAGGCCAGCTGCGCGCAGGCGGAGGCCAGTTCGCGCAGGTCGCTGCCGATGGCGTCCACGAGCGCCTGGCAGGCGCCCGGGGTCGCGCTGCTGCCCGCCGCCCTGAACTCGCCGCGCACGAACGCCAGGCGGTCGGCCGGCTTGGTCATCTTCGGGCAGGCCACCTCACGGGCGCCCGCCTTGCGCGCCGCGTCGAGCAGCCCCTTTCCCTTGGCGCCGCCCGCGTGCAGCAGGACGAGGGTGATCTCCTCGGCGGGCGCCGCGAGGTACGCCTTGACGTCCTTGACCGTGTCGGCCGACAGGTCCTGGGACTGCCGGACCACGACGACCTTCCGCTCGGCGAACAGCGAGGGGCTGGTCAGTTCGTCCAGCGTCCCCGGCTGGAGCGCGCCCGGTTCCAGGTCCCTGACGTCCGTGTCGGGATCGGCGGCCCGCGCGGCGGCCACGACCTCCTGTACGGCCCGGTCGAGCAGCAGGTCCTCCTGGCCGACGGCGATGGTGACGGGGGCGAGCGGGTCGTCGGCGCGGGAGGCTCTGGCTGGCATGCGCCCCAGCATGGCACGCGCCTCGGACAGTGCCGCCCCGGGCGCGACCGCCGGACCGGCCCGCGGCGGTCCCCGGGGTCCGGCGGAGAATGGTCCGGTGAGCGACGGACGACATGTACTGGTGCTGCCGGACCGCGACGCGGCGGAGGAAGTGGCCGCCGAGGTGGCCGAGCTGCTGGGTCTCCCGGAGGAACCGCGCCCGCTGCGCGACGCCCTGGCCGGCGAGGACGACGCGGAGGACGCGCAGTGGCTCGTCGTCGTCGAGGACCCCGGCGAACGGTATGACAGAAAGGCGCTCGCGGCGCTCACAGCGCTCGCCGAGGCGCGCGAGGGCTGGCTGGAGCGCGACTGATCCCACGGCCGCCCCCGCGTCCGCGCCCGGGACCAGCGCCCTACGCCGCTCGCCCGATGTGCCGCCCGCCACGGCCCGTTACGGTCGGCGACCATGGGAGACACGACCAGTAGCACCACGGGAAGCAAGAAGGCACCGGCCCGGGAGAGCGCGCGGCGCAAGGAGGACACCCTTGGCCGCCTCGGACAGGACGTGGACGCGTGGGTGTCCACGGCGGGGGCGGACGGACTGCCGTATCTGACGCCGCTGTCGTTCGTCTGGCACGGCGGGTGCCTGCTGATGGCGACGCGGGTGACCAACCCGACCGCGCGCAACGTCCGGGCGAACGGCAGGGCGTACGTCTCGCTGGGGAATACCCGCGATGTCGTGCTGATCGAGGCGGAGGCGGAGGCCGTACCGGTGGAGGCGCTCGGGGAGGCGGAGGGCGAGGCGTTCGTCGCGAAGCTGCGCTGGGATGTGCGGTCGGATGCGGCGTACACGTTCCTCCGGTTCCGGCCGGTGACCGTGACGGCGTGGCGTGAGGTGAACGAGCTGGCGCGGCGCCATCTGATGCGTGACGGTGCCTGGCTGGTCTGACCGGTCCTCCGCGCGCGGACCCGGCGGAGCAGGCGCGCCAGGCACGGCGGAAGAGTGGTGAGCGGGGTCATGGCGCGGCCTCCCGTGCGACGGCGACCGGGCCTTCGGGTCCGGAGGTGACGGCGAGATCGCCGTGGCGGTCGGTCCTGAGCGTGACCGTGCCGAGGTCAGCGAGGCGGTCGAGAGTGCGGGGCGCCGGGTGGCCGTAGCCGTTGTCCTCGCCGCAGGAGACGAGGGCGATGCGGGGGCGGAGCCGTTCGAGGAGCGGGTCGTGCTGGTGCGCCGAGCCGTGGTGCGCGACCTTGAGGACGTCGGCGCGCGGCAGGCCGGGGTGGGCGGCCAGCAGCCGTTCCTGGGCGAGGGGTTCGAGGTCGCCGGGGAGCAGGAGGGTGAGGCCGCCGGTGCGGACGAGGAGGGTGACGCTCGCGTCGTTGGCGCCGAGGCCTTCGGCGGTGGCGTCGGCGGGTGGCCACAGGACCTCCCAGCTCAACCCGTCGCCGATCCGCTTCCGTTCGCCCGGCACGGCGGTCTCCACCGGGACGCCCGCTCCGGCCGCGAGCCGCAGGACGCGGGCGGCCTGGTCGGCGCCGTCGCGCGCGGACGAGGTGTGGAGGGCGTCGACGCGGCGGCCGCGCAGCACGCCCGGCAGGCCGGACGCGTGGTCGGCGTGGAAGTGGCTGATCACCAGCAGCGGTACGTGCCGTACGCCGAGGTCGCGCAGGCAGCGGTCGATCGCCGCCGGGTCGGGGCCGGTGTCGACGACCACGGCGCTGCCCGGCCCGGCCGCCAGGACCAGGGCGTCCCCCTGCCCGACGTCGCAGGCCACCATCCGCCAGCCCGGCGGCGGCCAGCCGGTGAGGTACCGGCCGAGGGGCGCGGGCCGCAGGACTGCGACGAGGAGCAGCAGGACGCATCCCACGACGGGCCAGGGGCTGCGTGGGAGGCGGCGGACGAGGACGACGACGGCGGCCGAGACGCCGGCGAGGAGTGCTGCGCCGGCCCAGCCGCCGGGCCAGTCGAGTTCGGCTCCGGGGAGGGCGGCGCCGGTGCGGGCGACGGTGGCGAGCCACCGGGCGGGCCAGCCCGCCAGCCACGCGCAGACCTCGGCGGCCGGCGGCGCGACCGGGGCGGTCGCGAGGGCGGCCCACCCGAGGACGGCCACCGGTGCCACCGCGAGGTGGGCGAGGAGGTTGCAGGGGATGGCGACCAGGCTGGTGCCCGCTGCGAAGACAGTGATGACCGGTGCGCACACCAGGTGGGCCGCGCAGGCCGCCGCGAGCGCCTCGGCGGGCGGGCGCGGCATCCCGCGCCGGGTCCAGGCGGACGCCCAGCCGGGGGCGAGCACGAGGAGCGCGCCCGTGGCGAGGACGGAGAGCAGGAAACCGAACGACCGGCTGAGCGTGGGGTCCCGGAGCAGGAGCAGCAGCACGGCGGCCGCGAGTGCGGGCAGCAGCGAGCGGTGCCGTCCGGTGGCGAGGGCGAGGAGGGTGATCCCCGCGCAGACCGCGGCGCGCAGCACGCTGGGGTCCGGGCGGCAGACGAGGACGAGGCCGGTGACGAGTCCGCCGCCGAGGGCGGCTGTGACGCGCAGCGGGATGCCGAGCCGGGCGGCGAGGCCGCGTCGTTCGGCGCGGGCGGCGGCGGTGAGGCTGCCGAGCAGGACGCCGAGGACGATCGCGACCTGGCTGCCCGACGCGACGACCAGGTGGGTCATCCCGGTGGCGCGGACGGCGTCCGCGAGGTCGTCGGGGACGCGGGAGTCGTCGCCGGTGACCAGGGCGGGCAGCAGCGCCCCGGCGTCGCCGGGAAGGCCGGCGGAGGCGTCGCGCAGTCCGTCGCGCAGCCGATCGGCGACGCGTCGGGCCGGGCCGGGAGCGGCGACGTCCTGGGGCGGGCCGTCCGCGTCCGCGCGCAGGACGGCCGCCAGGTCGCCGCGGCGGCCGGGGAGCGGCGGGGTGGGCTCCGCGTCGAGCCGCAGCCCGGTGCCGGGCCGGAGGGCGAGCCAGTCGTCGGCGCGTTCGGCGGTCACGACGAGCATGACGGGCGCGTGGAGGTCGAACTCCTGGTCGGCGTAGGTGAGGTGGTGCACGTCGGCGGTGACGAGGACGGGGCGTGGCGCGCCAGGACGGTCGGGGCGGGCCGGTGCCTGCCGGGGGTCGTCGGTCAGTGTCACCCGCACGGTGGCCCGGCTCCCTGCTGCCTTCTCCCAGAGGCCGTGGTGGAGTCCGGCCGTGTGCAGGCCGGTGGCCGCGAGGGCCGCCGCCGCGCAGAGGAGGGAGGTGGCAGCGGTGGCAGCCAGGGTCCTGGTCCTGGCGGTCGGTCGCTGGGCGGGGCGGACGGGCGCCGGGAGTCGTGGGAGGCAGCAGATACCGAGGGCCACGGCGGTGGGGACGGCCGGAGCGCCGAACGCGGGGACGGCGACGGTCCACAGTGCCCCCGCGAGCGGCAGCCGCCACAGGGGTCTACGGCGCGGGGTGTCCCGGGCGAGCCCCAGGGCCGCACCGGCGGCCAGGCAGCAGCCGAGTGCGCACAGCCCGGCGGTGCGGCCGGGAAGCCCGAGGGCGAAGGCGGCGGCCGCCCACGCGGCGGTGGCGGGGGCCACGAGCCGCAGGTCCGAGGGGAGTTGCTGGTACGGGTGCGCTGCGCCGAGCCGGTGCCGCGCCGTGGCGTGGACGGGATGCCGGATGTCGCGGGTCCGGGTGGCCCGGGAGGCGGCGCGGTCAGAGAGTGACACGGTCCCTCAGCTCCGCCAGGCGCCGTTCCCCGATCCCGGAGACGTCGCCGAGCTGCCCGACGGAGGTGAAGCCTCCGTGCTGCTGCCGGTGGGCCACGATGCGCTCGGCGAGGACCGGCCCGATGCCGGGGAGGTCCTGCAACTGGTCGGGGGTCGCCGAGTTGAGGCTGACGGGAGCCGCGGGGGCGGCCGGGGCGCCGGATCGTGCCCCGGCTCCGGGCGCCGGGGCGGGTGCCGTGGCGCCGACGAGGATCTGCTCGCCGTCGAGAAGGAGGCGGGCCCGGTTGAGCCCGTCGGTGTCCGTACCGGGTTCGCTGCCCCCTGCGGCGTCGATGGCGTCCGCCACCCGGGACCCGGCGGGCAGGGTGTAGATCCCGGGATCGGCCACCGCGCCCGCGACATCGACCACCACCGCCCCGGCTACCGCGCCGGGCGCGGCTTGGTCCTGCCCGTCGCTGACTGGGGAGGTCCCGGCGGTCGGTGCGGGGGAAGCCGCCGCGGAGGCGGAGGGGGGCGCGGTGCCCTGGTCGTCCGTGACCGTCACGGCCTCGGGGCGTCCCGCGACGAAGTGGTACCAGGCGAACGCCACCGCTGCCGCCAGCACGACGCACAGCGCCGCGAGCGTACGCGCCTCCATCCCGCAACGCGCCACCAGCCAGGTGGCCAGCCGCCCCACCGCCGCGCCGCCCCCGCCCCGCGCGGGCGGTGCGGCCCTCTCGCGCAGCGGCCGCTCGGGGACGTGACCGCCGGTCGCGGCGCCGCTCGGGCCCGGGGCGGGCGTGGAGTCCGGCGGACCGGCTTCCCGCGCCCGCCCGTTCGTCCGGCGAGCAGTCCTCGGGGCACGGTCGGGCGGTCGCCCCGGCGTCTCCGATGTGTCCGCGCCCGTCTGCGGGGTGGAGGCGGCGGCGGGTTCCTGTGCCCGTCCGCCTGTCCAGCGGAGAGGGGCATGCCCAGCGGCCATGGATGGCGCAACTCCCGGAGGCCGCCCGCCTGTCCAGCGGAGGGACGGCGGGGGCGGCGGGCGCTCGTCCCGTTCCGGCTCGGCGGCCGAGTCGCGCTGCCCGTGCATGTCGCCGTGCCCACGCGAAGGTTGACCGGTGCGGGTCACGCCCCCCGTGGCGGGCGGCCTTCCCGCGTCCGGACCGGCTTGGGGCGGAACGCGGCCGACTGCCGTCCCGTGGGCGGCGGCAGTCTCATCGGCGGCGGACAGGGCCGTGGCCCGTTCCAGTGCGGGGCGGTGGCCCCGCCCCGGTCCCGGCCCCGCGCTACGGCGCCCCGCGACGGTCCGCCGAGGCCGCGTTCCTCTGTGCTGTAGGCGTGCGTTCATGCCGCAGACGCTTCCATCGATCACTCACCGTGACCAGTGGCCCCCTCGAATCTGGGGACAACTCACGCGCTGTGGATAACTCGGCCACTCCTGCGGGTGATGGCGAGACATCTGGCAGGCCCACCGCGCGGCGGTCGGACAAGCAGGACGGGCCACACGGCCCAGCAACTGCGCCATGGCCGCGCCCCGTCTCCTCGTCTGCCGATGAAGCCGGGCGAGGTGCCGGCAGTGGCGAAGCACGGCGGTCATGTGGCATCCGCGCGGGTGTCACCCAACGGCTGTGCGCCGACTCGGACCTGGGCGGGCGGCGAGCCGGGGCACCACCCGGCGGGTCACCGCCACGACGACCGTGCAGCCCCAGCGGGCGGGCCCCCCAACCGGCATGCGGCGGAGACCAGTTACCAGCCGGCGCCGGAGCCACGGCCCGGCCGGACCTTCCGACGGCACTGCGGACGGCGCGCTCCGACCAGGCCCGAAGCAGGACAGCGACCGGGCCGACGAGGACGGCACCATCGCGGAAACCCGCATACGCTCCGCCGCGCAGCCGGGCCCTCGCCAGGGCCACCGTGCCCGCACCTGCGGCGTTCGCGTCGGCAGGGACGGTGCCGCGAGGGGCCGTTCAAGCCCGGTGGCCGGACTGTCGCCCACAGCCGGGCATTCGTGGGGACAACCGGCTGCGGCTCGGGGACGTTCGGGGCTCGTCCCTCCGCATCCTGTCGCGTCGGACCGCGTCGGACCGCGTCGGACCGAGTTGTCGGGCGCGGCGCGTCGCAAGGCGCGGCAGCGCGGCGAGGTCTCCCGGAAGGTGCCCTCGTCCCGGAAGCTTCTCCGGCAAGGCGACGGCCGGCCGCGACGACCCGAGTAGACACCGACAGAACGACCACAGGGGCCGTTCGGGAGCCCTTGGCGACGCGGCCGAGCGCACGGGCCCCCGTGGTCGCCGGACGGTCCGGGACCGGCGGCGGCAGCCGCGCCATGGCGGTGCCGTCGCCGGTCCCCGAGGTGCCCCCGTCATACCGTCCCGGTCGGCAGGCTGCGGTCCGCCAGGTAGCGCAGGTACTCGACGGGGTCGAGCGGGTTGCCGTCCGTCCGCGCCCGCCGGGGCGGCACCCCCCGCACCGGGCGGTCGGTTCCCGGCCGCGTCCACAGCGCGCCCTCGCCCCTGGTGAGCCCCGGCAGCGCCGCGACCAGCCGTTGCAGCGGACCCAGCGGCAGTTCCGCCTCCACGGTCCACGTCCCGCCGCGCGGCTCCGACCCGCCCACCGCCGCGCCGAGCCCCGCGAGCAGCCCGACGACGTCCCCCACCGTGTCCTCGGGCACCTCCAACTCGACGGCCTGACACGGCTCGAAGACCCGCGTTCCCGCCTCCTCCAGCGCACGCAGCACCACCATCGGCGTCACCTTGCGGAAGTCGGCCGCCGTCGTGTTCGGCGAGTGCTGCCCCACGCGGTGGACCGTGAGCACGCAGTCGGTCACCGCCCACCCGTGCATCCCCTGCCGGAGCGCCTGCACCGCCGTCTCCTCCACCGCACGGTGGAACGCGCGCGGCATGTACCCGGTCTCCACGTCGTGCACGTACCGCACGCCCGACCCGTACGGCCCCGGCTCCACGCGCAGCCCCACCGTCGCCCAGAACTCGTTCCCCTCCGTCCGCCGCATCTCCGACAGTGCCTCCCCCGCACCCACCGGCCGCTCCACGTACACCGGGCGCGGTTCCTCGAAGACCGCGTCGATCCCGAAGTCCAGCAGCAGCCGCGCCTCGACGACCTCACGCTGCACCGCCCCGTACAGCAGCAGCGACATCGCCCCGTCCCCCGCGCGCCGTACCTGGATCAGCGGGTCCTCGTCCGCCAGCGCGGACAGCGCCGCCCACAGGCGGCCCTGCCCGTCCGCCTCCTTGCTGCGGACCGCCGTCTCCAGCCCTGGCGGCGCGAAGTGCGAGCCGTCACCGGCGTCCCCCGGCTCGCCGAGCCGGTCCCCCACCCGTACGTCCGCCAGCCCGCGCACCCGCGCGATGCCGCCCGCGAGCAGCCGCCGCCCGGCGTCGCGCCCCGGCGCGGCGACGACGTCGAGTCCCGTGACCCGCCCGCTGAAGCCGCCGGTCGTGCCGTCCGGGTCACGCCGCCGGAACGTCAGCCGCTGCCGGTCGCGCACCTCGCCCGCGAACAGCCGCAGGTACGCCACCTTCCGGCCCGCCGCCCGCCCCCCGCCGTCCGACCGCTCGACGGCGAAAACGGTGCCGCGCGCCTCCCCCGACGCGTCACCCCCGCCCGGGGGCACGAACGCGCCGATCCCCGCGACCAGTTCCGCGGCGCCCTCACCCGTCAGCGCCGACCCGCAGTACAGCGGGTACGCGAGCCCGGCCGCCGTCTGCCGGGCAAGCAGCGTCCGCAGGCGCGCCTCGGACGGCGTGCGCCCCTCCACGAGCGCCGCGAGCAGCCCCTCGTCGTTCTCGGCGAGCGTCTCCGCCACGCCCTCACCGAGCGGCAGCGCGACGGCGCGCGCCCGGGGCGTGCCCTGGTCCGCCGCGCCCGTCAGGGGCACGACGCACGGCGCGAGCGTCCGCCGTACGTCGGCGAGCAGCCCGTCGTACCGGGCGCCCATGCGGTCGATCTTGTTGACGAAGACCAGCGTCGGGAGCCGCAGCCGCCGCAGCGTCCGCATCAGGACGCGCGTCTGGGCCTGCACGCCCTCGACGGCGGAGAGCACGAGCACCGCGCCGTCCAGGACGGACAGGGCGCGTTCGACCTCGGCGATGAAGTCGGGGTGGCCGGGGGTGTCCACCAGATTGATCTGCCGCCCGCCGGGGGCGGTGAACGCGGCGACGGCGGCGCGGATCGTGATGCCGCGCTCGCGTTCCAGGGCGCCGGAGTCGGTACGGGTGCTCCCGGCGTCGACGCTGCCGAGGTCGGGGACGGCGCCGTGGTCGAACAGCAGCCGCTCGGTGAGGCTGGTCTTACCTGCGTCGACGTGGGCGAGCACGCCGATGTTCACGGTCCCGGCGGTCGGCGCCGGGGCACAGGGGGAGGTCACAGATGTCCTCGGGGGTCAGGAGATGGGCATTCGTCAGCTCGACCGCTCCGAAGCGACGGCGCATCTCTCTCTCCTGACTGCGAGGACCGCGACGGGCCCACCGGACGTGGAACGGCGTGGACCCTACCCACACCTCCCGCGCACCGCGAGCGATTAATCCACGCCCCGCGCGCCCCCCTCCGCCCGGCCCGTCAGCCCGGCCAGCAGCTCGTCCGCCGCCGCGTACGGGTCGGTCGCGCCCGCCGCGACCCGTTCCGCCAGCGCCGCGAGGCGGTGGTCGCCGCGCAGGTCCGCCATCCGGCGGCGCAGGGCGGTGAGGGCCAGCGTCTCGATCTCCCGGGCGGCGCGGCGCGCGCGGCGGGCGGCGAGCGCGCCGTGCGCGGTCAGCCAGTCGCGGTGCCTGCCGAGGGCGGCCGTCACGTCGTCCACGCCCTCGCCGCGCGCCGCGACCGTCTTCACCACGGACGGCCGCCAGTCCTCCGGGGCGCGGGGCGCGCCCAGGCCCAGCATGTGCTGGAGTTCGCGCACTGTGGCGTCGGCGCCGTCGCGGTCGGCCTTGTTGACGACGAAGACGTCCCCGACCTCCAGGATTCCCGCCTTGGCCGCCTGCACGCCGTCGCCCATGCCGGGGGCGAGCAGCACGACCGTCGTGTCCGCCTGGGACGCGATGTCCACCTCGGACTGCCCCACGCCGACCGTCTCCACGAGAACGACGTCGCACCCGGCCGCGTCCAGTACCCGCACGGCCTGCGGCGCGGCCCAGGCCAGCCCGCCCAGGTGGCCGCGCGTCGCCATCGAGCGGATGTAGACGCCCGGGTCCGTAACGTGCTCCCCCATCCGTACCCGGTCGCCCAGCAGCGCGCCGCCGGAGAACGGCGACGACGGGTCCACCGCCAGCACTCCGACGCGCAGCCCCGCCCGCCGGTACGCGGTGATCAGCGCCGACGTCGTCGTGGACTTGCCGACGCCGGGCGAGCCCGTCAGGCCGACCACATACGCGTGCCCGGTGTGCGGGGCGAGGCGCGCCATGACCTGGCGCAACTCGGGAGCCTCGTTCTCCACGAGCGTGATCAGCCGCGCGACGGCGCGCGGCTGCCCGTCGCGCGCCCTCGTCACCAGCTCCGCGACGCCCGCACCCCGCGCGAGCCCGCTCACGCGCCGGGCGCGCGCAGGATCAGCGCGTCGCCCTGGCCGCCGCCGCCGCACAGCGCCGCGACGCCGGTGCCGCCGCCGCGCCGCCGCAGCTCGTGCGCCAGGTGGAGGGCCAGCCGCGCCCCGGACATCCCGATCGGGTGACCGAGCGCGATCGCGCCCCCGTTGACATTGACCTTTTCGAGGCCGACGCCCAGGTCGCGCATCGACTGGACGGCGACGGCGGCGAACGCCTCGTTGATCTCGATCAGGTCCAGGTCGTCCACGGTCAGGCCCTCGCGGGCGAGCGCGGCGCGGATCGCGTTGGACGGCTGGGACTGGAGCGAGTTGTCGGGGCCCGCGACGTTGCCGTGCGCGCCGATCTCGGCGAGCCAGGGCAGCCCGAGCCGCTCGGCGCGCGCCCGCGACATGACGACGACCGCCGCCGCCCCGTCCGAGATCTGCGACGACGAGCCCGCCGTGATCGTCCCGTCCGCGCTGAACGCGGGCCGCAGCCGCGCCAGCGACTCCTCCGTCGTGTCCGGCCTGATGCCCTCGTCCTGCGTGAACAGCACCGGCTCGCCCTTGCGCTGCGGCACGGCCACCGGCACGATCTCCGTGTCGAAGACCCCGTTCTTCCGTGCCTCCGCCGCCCGCCGGTGCGAGGCCGCGGCCACCGCGTCCTGCTCCTCGCGCGTGATGCCGAGGTGGCCGTTGTACCGCTCGGTGGACTCGCCCATCGCCACCTCGTCGAACGCGTCGGTCAGCCCGTCGAGCGCCATCGAGTCCAGCAGCTCCATGGCCCCGTACTTCTGCCCCTCACGGGACTTCGGCAGCAGGTGGGGGGCGTTCGTCATCGACTCCTGGCCGCCCGCCACGACCACCTCGAACTCGCCCGCCCTGATCAGCTGGTCCGCCAGGGCGATGGCGTCGAGGCCCGAGAGGCACACCTTGTTGACGGTGAGCGCCGGCACGCGCATCGGGACACCGGCGCGCACGGCGGCCTGGCGCGCCGGGATCTGCCCGGCACCCGCCTGGAGCACCTGCCCCATGATCACGTACTCCACGTCCTCGCCGGTGATCCCGGCCCGCTCCAGCGCGGCCGCGATCGCGAAGCCGCCCAGCTCCGCGCCCGAGAACCGCTTCAGCGAGCCGAGCAGCCGGCCCATGGGCGTACGGGCCCCCGCGACGATGACGGAGGTCGCGCGCCCGTCGGATGTGCCTGCCTGGTGGGTGGTCATGGGGTGCTCCTCGGCGGATCTGAGGGAGTGAACGGCGGTTCACGTCAATGTACAGAGCGTGACACGACCGGTCATCCGGGCGTACATGTGACTCCCGGCACGTTGCGGCGGGACGCCAAGAGCGCTGCACTGGGGAGATGTTGACGCGCATCGATCACATCGGGATCGCCTGCCACGACCTGGACGCCACCGCCGCGTTCTACCGTGCCACGTACGGCTTCGAGGTCCTCCACACCGAGGTCAACGAGGAGCAGGGCGTACGCGAGGCCATGCTCCGCATCAACGGCACCGACGACGGCGGCGCCTCGTACATCCAGCTCCTGGAGCCGGTCAGCGCCGACTCCCCCGTCGGCAAGTGGCTGGCCAGGCACGGCGAGGGCGTCCACCACATCGCCTTCGGCACCGACGACGTCGACCGCGACGCCGAGGCCGTCCGCGGCAAGGGCGTCCGCGTGCTGTACGACGAGCCGCGCCGCGGGTCGATGGGGTCGCGCATCACGTTCCTCCACCCGAAGGACTGTCACGGAGTGCTCACGGAGATCGTCACAGCCGCCCCGCCGGGAACAGCGGGAGAGGGCTCAGGCCACTGACGCGGGCTGCCCCGGCCGGTAGAGTGGCCCAGCCGGGGCATCGAGTCTCCTTCTCCTCGTCCCGCGGTCGGCCGATGACCGACATCGACCGGCATCGACGGCATCGATGACGTACAGACGTGCACGCTTCACCACGACCAGGGGACGGATGGGACCGCGCGGTGCGGGGCTACGACGCCTACCAGGCTGACGACCATCTCTCGCAGCTCGAAGCCGAGATGGACCGGCTGAAGAAGGAGCGCGACAAGGCGGTCGACCACGCCGACGACCTGGGCTACCAGGTCGAGGTTCTGCGTGCCAAGCTGCACGAGAACCGCCGCGCGCTGTCCCTGCGCCCCCTGTACGGGGACCCCGCCTCCCACGCGGAGCAGCTCCTGCGCTCCGCCCACCACCAGGCCGACCAGATGCGGGCCGAGGCGGAACGCGAGCTGCGCGACGCCCGCACCCGTTCGCAGCGCGTCCTCCAGGAGCAGGCCGACCAGCGCGCCCGTATGGACGCCGAGCTGCACGCCGAGGCCGTCAGCCGCCGCCAGCGCCTCGACGAGGAGCTGGCGCAGCGCCGTTCCACCGTCGAGTCGCACGTCAACGAGAACGTCGCCTGGGCCGAGCAGCTGCGCGCCCGCAGCGAGGCGCAGGCCCGCCGCCTGCTGGAGGAGACCAGGGCGGAGTCCGAGGCCACCGTCACGCAGGCGCGCGCCGAGGCGCTGCGCCTGGTGGACGAGGCACGGCAGCGCCTGGCCGCCGAGGCGGAGGACGCGCGCGCCGAGGCAGAGGAGCTGCTGCGCCGCGCCCGTACCGACGCGGAACGCCTGCTGACCGCCGCGTCCGCGCAGGCGCAGGAGGCGACCGAGCACGCGGAACGGCTCCGCAGCTCCACCGCGCAGGAGACCGACACCGGCCGCCGCGAGGCCGCCGCGATGATCCGCAAGGCGGAGGAGCAGGCGGCCGACGCCCAGACGGCGCTGCGGGTCGCCCGCGAGGAGGCCGAGCGGCTGCTCGCCGAGGCGACGGCGGAGGCGGCGAAGCGGCGGTCGTCCGCCGAGTCGGAGTACGAGCAGCGCACGGCGACGGCGAAGGCCGAGATCGCCCGCATGGTCAGCGAGGCCACGCGCGACGCCGAGCAGCGCCGCACCGAGGCGGAGCACGCGCTGGACGAGGCACGGGCGCGCGCCGAGCAGATGCTCGCGGAGGCCGCCGAGGAGGCCAGGACCAAGTCGGCCGAGGAGTACGCGGCGCAGCTCGCGGACGCGGCCCGTACCGCCGAGTCGGTGCTGACCAGGGCGTCCAAGGAGGCGCAGGCCACCACCCGCGCGGCGGGCGAGGAGGCGGAGCGGCTGCGCGCCGAGGCGGAGGCCGAGGCGGACCGGCTGCGGGCCGAGGCGCACGATGTCGCCGAGCAGCTCAAGGGCGCCGCGAAGGACGACACGGCGGAGTACCGCGCGAAGACCGTCGAGCTCCAGGAGGAGGCGCGGCGCCTGCGCGGCGAGGCCGAGCAGCTGCGGGCGGAGGCGGCCGAGGAGGCGGAACGGGTCCGCGCGGACGCCGGCCGGGACGCCGTCCAGCGGATCGAGCAGGCGGCGCAGAGCGCGGAGGAGCTGCTCGCCCAGGCGCGGACCGACGCGGAGGAGATCCGCGCGGGCGCCGGGGCGGAGAGCGAGCGGCTGCGCGCCGAGGCGATCGAACGCGCCACGACCCTGCGCAACCAGGCGGAGCAGGCGCTCCAGAAGGCGCGCGGCGAGGCCGACAAGCAGCTCGTCGAGGCAGGCGAACAGGCGGAACGGGCCGTCCGTGAGGCCGAGGAGGCCGCGGCGCGGCTGCGCGACGAGGCGCGTGACGCGGCCCGTGCCGAACGCGAGGCGGCCGCCGCCGAGCTGGAACGGCTGCGCGCCGAGGCCGAGCAGCGCGTCGCCGACGCCGAGGAGGCCCTGGGCGCGGCCCGCGCCGAGGGCGACCGGCTGCGCGCCGACGCGAACGCCGAGACCGAGCGGCTGCGCGCCGAGGCGGCGGACCGCATCAAGGCACTCACCGAGACCGCCGAGGCCGAGGCGGCGCGGCAGCGCGAGGAGGCGGCCGAGGACGCGGCGCGGCTGCGGTCCGAGGGCGAGGAGCTGGCGGTGCGGCTGCGCGCCGAGTCCATCGCCGAGGCAGACCGGCTGCGCGAGGACGCGCTGCGCGCCGCCGACCGCGTACGGGCCGAGGGCGCGGCGGCGGCTGAGCGTACGGCGGGCGAGGCGGCGGAGGCGCTGGCCGCCGCGCAGGAGGAGGCCGCCAGGCTGCGCGCCGAGGCCGACGCGCTGCTCGCCGAGGCGCGGGACGCGGCGCACCGCGAACAGACGCAGGCCCGCGAGCGCAGCGAGGAGCTGCTCGCGACGGGCCGCGCGCGGCTCGACGAGGCGGAGCGCCGCGCGGAGACGCTGGTGTCGGCCGCCGAGCACAAGGCGCAGCAGGTGCGCGACTCGGTCACGGGGCTGCGGGACGCGGCCGAGGCCGAGATCGCGCAGCACCGCGCCGAGGCGGAGCGCGAGGCGGCCCGCGTGCTGCGGGAGGCGGCCGAGGAGAAGGAGGCCGCGTCGGCGCTCGCCGAGCGGACCGTCCAGGAGGCCATTGCGGAGTCGGAACGGGCGCGTTCCGAGGCCGCGGAGGCCGCCGAACGCACCCGGGCCGAGGCCGACGCGTACCAGGACCGCGTGCGCCGCGAGGCGTCCCAGCGGCGGACGGACGCGGCGGCGCAGGCGGACGAACTGGTCGCCAAGGCGCAGGAGGAGGCCGCCCGTATCCGTGCCGAGGCCGAGGAGACGCTGGACGAGGCGCGCAAGGACGCCGCCCGCAAGCGCACCGAGGCCGCCGCCCAGGCGGACGAACTCGTCGGCAAGGCCGAGCAGGAGGCCGCCCGCGTCCGTGCCGAGGCCGAGCAGGCGCAGGACGAGGCGCGCAAGGACGCCGCCCGCAAGCGCACCGAGGCCGCCGCCCAGGCGGACGAACTCGTCGGCAAGGCCCAGGAGGAGGCCGCCCGTATGGCGGCGACCGCCGAGGAGCGCGCCGAGGCGACGACGGCGGCGGCGCGCGCCGAGGCCACCAGGCTCGTGGACGAGGGGCGGCGCGAGGGCACCGAGGCCGTGGAGACCTCACGCGCGGACGCCAACCGCCTGCTGGACGAGGCCCGCAGGGACGCAGCGGCCATAAGGGACCGCGCGGAGGAGTTGCGGGGCCGGGTCGAGGCCGAGGTGGAGGCGCTGCACGACCGGGCGCGCCGCGAGTCGGCCGAGCTGGCGCGCGCGGCGGGCGAGCGGGTGGACAAGCTGATGAAGGCCGCCGAGGAGCAGCGCGCGGAGGCGCGGACGACGGCGGAGCGCACGGTGTCGTCGGCCGACGCGGAGGCGAGCAAGATCCGGGTGGCGGCCGTGCGGAAGGCCGAGACGCTGCTCAAGGAGGCCGAGCAGCAGCGTTCGAAGGCGCTGCGCGAGGCGGAGCAGCTGCGGGCCGACGCGGAGCGCGAGGCGAAGCGGCTGGTCGAGGAGGGCAGGCGTGAGCTGGAGAAGCTCACCCGCAGGCGCGAGGACATCAACACCGAGATCTCCCGGGTGCAGGACGTGCTGGAGGCGCTGGAGTCGTTCGAGGCCCCGAAGGCGGGCGGCGGCAGCGGCCGTGCCAGCGGTACGGGCGGGGCGAGCGGTGCGGCTGCCCCGGGCGGCGGTCCGCCGAAGCCGGGCGGGGGCCGTTCGGTGCCCGACCCGCGGATCGCGGGGCGGGAGAAGTCCGGCGCGGGCGCCGGTACGCAGCGGCCCACCGGCAAGCGCCCCACACCGTGACGGTGCCGTGACCGTGCAGACCGCGTTCGCCCCGGTGACCCCACCGGTCACACCGGCCACACATCGTGACCACTCTTCCGAGCGGCTTGAATGCGTGTACGGGGCGAACATTCTCCACAGAGAAGCGAGATCCGCTCGAAGACACGCCGGTTCGCCCCCTAGGATGAGGCTTCCGAGGGCTGGACCCGTCTTGTACCGAAGGCTGAGGAGTTCGACCTCGAAGCGCTGAACGCCCAGGCCCCCCGATCCCCTACTCACTCACCCGTCTGAATCGACAGGAACCCCATGAGCGACACTTCCTCCCCCTTCGGCTTCGAGCTCGTGCGGCGTGGATACGACCGCGGGCAGGTGGACGACCGCATCTCGAAGCTGGTGGCCGACCGCGACAGCGCTCTGGCCCGCATCACCTCGCTGGAGAAGCGGATCGAGGAACTGCACCTCGAAACGCAGAACGCGCAGGCGCAGATCACCGACGCCGAGCCGTCGTACGCGGGGCTCGGCGCGCGTGTCGAGAAGATCCTCCGTCTCGCCGAGGAAGAGGCGAAGGACCTGCGCGAGGAGGCCCGCCGGGCCGCCGAGCAGCACCGTGAGCTGGCCGAGGGCGCGGCCCAGCAGGTGCGGAACGACGCCGAGTCCTACGCGGCCGAGCGCAAGGCGAAGGCCGAGGAAGAGGGCTCGCGGATCGTCGAGAAGGCCCAGGGCGACGCGGCCGCGACGCGTGCCGAGGCCGACAAGGACGCCCAGGCGAAGCGCGAGGAGGCGGACGCCCTCTTCGAGGACACCCGCGCCAAGGCGGCCCAGGCGGCGGCCGACTTCGAGACGAACCTCGCCAAGCGCCGCGAGCAGTCGGAGCGCGACCTGGCGTCCCGTCAGGCCAAGGCCGAGAAGCGGCTCGCGGAGATCGAGCACCGCGCCGAGCAGCTGCGCCTGGAGGCGGAGAAGCTGCGGACGGACGCCGAGCGCCGTGCCCGCCAGACCGTGGAGACCGCGCAGCGCCAGGCCGAGGACATCGTGGCCGACGCGAACGCCAAGGCCGACCGCATCCGCAGCGAGTCCGAGCGTGAGCTGGCCGCGCTGACCAACCGCCGCGACAGCATCAACGCGCAGCTGACCAACGTCCGCGAGATGCTGGCCACGCTGACGGGCGCGCAGGTCGCCGCCGCCACCCTGGGCGACGACGACGACAACGACAGCCTGAGCAAGGGCGTGCCGGCGCAGCAGACCCGCTGACGGTTCACCCCAACGGCGTACGGGCCGTCGCCCCACCGGGCGGCGGCCCTCGCGCTGTCCTAGCGTCGAGGCATGATCGAGCTGTCCGGCCTGACCAAGCGGTACGGGGCGCGTACGGCGGTGGACGGCCTCACGTTCGCCGTGCGGCCCGGCGTGGTCACGGGCTTCCTCGGTCCGAACGGCGCGGGCAAGTCCACGACGATGCGGATGATCCTCGGTCTCGACCGGCCGACGAGCGGCGAGGTCCTGGTCGACGGCGCGCGGTACGACCGGCTGCGCGAGCCGCTCACGGCCATCGGGGCGCTGTTGGAGGCGCGCGCCGTGCACCCGGGCCGTACGGCGTACCACCATCTGCTGTGCCTGGCGCAGAGCAACGGGATTCCCGAGCGCCGTATCGGCGAGGTGCTGGACGTCGTGGGTCTTTCGGCGGTGGCGCGTAAGCGGCCGAAGGGTTTCTCGCTGGGCATGGGGCAGCGGCTGGGGATCGCGAGCGCGCTGCTGGGCGATCCGCGCATCCTGATGTTCGACGAGCCGGTGAACGGTCTCGACCCCGAGGGCATCCAGTGGATTCGCAATCTGATGAAACACCTGGCGTCCGAGGGCCGGACGGTGTTCGTCTCCAGTCACTTGATGAGCGAGATGGCGCTGACCGCTGATCATCTGGTGGTCATTGGGCGCGGTCGGCTGCTGGCGGACACGTCGATGACCCGTTTCATAGAGGAGAATTCAGCCACTTTTGTGCGGGTGCGGACCCCCGAACCGGAACAGATGCGTGACCTGCTGACGCGGATCGGCGCCTCGCCGGGCCAGGAGGCGGACGGCGCGCTGACCGTTCCGGGCTCGGACGCGGCGCGGATCGGCGAACTGGCGCACGAGCACCGGCTGCCGCTGCACGAGCTGAGCGTCCAGCAGGCGTCCCTGGAGGAGGCGTTCATGCGGCTGACGCACGAGACGGTCGAGTACCAGGCGAGGGGCTGAGCATGGCGTATCCGGGCCGGGTGCTGCGGTCGGAGTGGACGAAGATCAGGACGGTCCGCTCCACCCTGTGGACGCTGGCGGCCGCGCTGCTGGTCACGGTCGCGCTCGGCACGCTGATCAGCCTCCTGGTCCGCAACACGTTCGACGACCTGTCGGCGCACGAGCGCCTCACGTTCGACCCGACGCTGACCAGCTTCGCGGGCACGTCGCTCGGGCAGCTCGCGATGATCGCGTTCGGCATCCTGGTGGTGTCGAACGAGTACGGCACCGGCATGATCCGCGCCTCGCTGGCCGCCGTGCCGCAGCGGGGTGCGCTGCTGGCGGCGAAGCTGGCGGTGGCGACGCTGCTGGCGCTGGCGGTGGGGATGGTGACGAGCTTCGCGGCGTTCTTCGCGGGGCAGGCCGTGCTGGGCGAGCACCGTACGGCGCTGGGCGATCCCGGCGTGCTGCGCGCGGTGTTCGGGGGCGGCCTGTACATGGGGCTGATCGCGCTGTTCGCGATGGGCATGACGTGGGTGCTGCGCAGCGCGATGCTGTCGTTCGGTGTGCTGGTGCCGTTCTTCTTCCTGGTGTCGGGCATCCTCGCGAACGTGTCGGCGACGGAGAAGATCGGCCGCTATCTGCCGGACCAGGCGGGGCAGCGGATCATGCAGGTCGTGGACACGGGCGACCGCCCGTACGGCCCGTGGGGCGGCCTCGGGATCATGCTGCTGTGGGTGGCGGCGGCGGTGCTGGCGGGCTACCTGGTGCTGCGCAGGCGCGACGCCTGAACGAGCGGCGCGCGGGGGCGCGCGGGCGGGGCGTCAGTAGCGCGGCGCGTTGCGGGAGCGCTGGACGCGCGCCGTGCGGCGATCCCGCGCGCTCCAGCACGCCGCGTGCCAGTGCCTGCGGTCCTCGACGGCGCCGAGGCGCGGCCAGGCGACGACATGGGGGACGCCCGGCGGGATCTCCTGGTCACAGCCGGGGCAGCGGTAGCGCTTGGTGGCGCCACCGCCGGTGATCCGCCGGACCACCCACTCCTCGCCCTGCCAGTCCTCGGTGTTCTCCAGGCCGTACGCGCGCGGTCCGTCGTCCGCGCTCGGCTGCCGGCGGCCCTGGGCCTTGTTGCGACGGGGGGACATGCCGCCGAGTGTACGCACCGCCCCCCACCAGGCATTGAACGATCATCCGAGAAATGGGACGGCGGCCCGTGCCCTGGGCACGTGTCGGCCGTTGAGCCGTGGAGGAAACGGCCGAGTCCGGCACGTGGCACGGACTCTGGAAGGGGCGACACCCATGGACACCCTGCGCATAGGAACATTTGTACTGGCGGGCCAATACCCGGGACAGAGTGAGCGCGACGCACTGGAACGCGCGGTACGTTCCGCCGTCGCCGCCGACGAGGCGGGCCTGGACACCGTATGGCTCGGCGAGCACCACTTCGTGCCCTACGGCCTGTGCCCGTCCGCCACCACCCTGGCCGCGCTGCTGCTCGGCCGCACCCGCCGCATCGGCATCGGCACCGCCATCAGCGTGCTGTCCACCACGCACCCCGTCGCGCTGGGCGAGCAGACCGCGCTGCTGCACATGCTGTCCAACGGGCGCTTCACCCTGGGCGTCGGACGTGGCGGGCCGTGGGTGGACCTGGAGGTCTTCGGCGGTGGCGCGGAAGCCCTGGAACGCGACTTCCCCGAGTCCCTCGACCTGCTGCTGCGCTGGCTGCGCGAGCCGCGCGTCGCGGCGGACGGTGAGCGCTACCGCTTCCGCGAGGTGGCCGTCGTCCCCGCCCCGCCGACCCCACCGCCCGTCGTCGTCGCCTGCACCTCGCCCGGCACCGTACGGCTCGCCGCGCACCGCGGCCTGCCCATGCTGCTGGGCATGCACATCGGCGACGACGAGAAGGCCGAGATGGTCGCGCTGTGGCGCACGGAGGCAGCGGCCGCAGGGCACCCGCGGGACACCGTGGACAGCGCCGAGCACGTCGCGGCGGGCGTCGCCCAGGTCGCGGACACCACCGGTGAGGCCGTGGACATCCTGCGCCACGCGCTCCCCCGCTGGCTCAGCCACGGGCTCGCCGCGCACCGCACGCTCGACGGCAGGCCGCGTCGTATGCGTGACGCCCTCGCCTACACCGAGCTGCTGTGCCGCCTGCACCCCGTCGGCGACCCCGCGCGCTGCGCCGACCGCCTCTCCGCCACGGCGGAACGCACCGGCATCACCCGCTTCGCGCTACTCGCCGAGGGCTCGGGCGACACCGCGACGACGGAGCGGAACGTCCACCGCCTCGCCGCCGACGTGCTGCCGCTCCTGCGCCACGGGGACGGAGGAACGGCAGCACCGGACGCGGTCAGCAGTCGCGCAGCTCGGGCGACTGGTTGAGCAACTGGCTCCGTACGGACGTGAAGCGCGCGTGCACCGTCTCCTGGCCCTCCGGCGGGAAGACGGCGACGCGGTGGCAGTTCTGGAAGGCGAGACGCACCCCGAAGTGCCGCTCCAGGGCACCGCGGATGGCGTCGCTTGCGAGGGCGCGGAGCAGCTCGCCCCGCGCGTGTTCGTCCGGCGGCGGGGTGGTGTTGTCGGCGAACGGTCCGCCGTCCACCTTCAGCCGGGCCACCAGCGTGCTGATCATCTCCCAGGCGAACGGCAGGGAAGTGCGGACGCAGTCGATGAACTCCGCGTCATCGACCTCGCCCCGCTCGGCCCGCGCGAGCAGTGCCGGTGAGACGTCGAGCGACATGGATGTCTCCTCTCGGACCCCTGGTGAGGGGTCTGGCGTAACGGCCCGAGGACCCCGCCGCGTACGCCACCGCGTCCACGGGTGAAACCGGTGTGTCCGGACGGCGACGCCCCCAGGGCAAACGGTAGGCGTCCTGGCCCGTGCATGTCAGCGATACGGGCACATAACCGGCCACGGCCAGAACCCACCCATCCCGCCCGCCTCCCGACGCCCCTCACGCCCCCTTCCCCCCACGGCCCCACACCCCTCACCCACCACCCACCACCCCGTCCGGGGGGCCGCGCGGCAGCCTCTAGGCTGGGCCCATGCGTCTCGTCATCGCCCGCTGCTCCGTGGACTACGCGGGCCGGCTCACCGCCCATCTCCCCTCGGCCCCGCGGCTGATCCTCGTCAAGGCGGACGGCTCCGTGTCGATCCACGCCGACGACCGGGCCTACAAGCCCCTCAACTGGATGTCGCCGCCGTGCGTGTTGAAGGAGGCCGCCCCGGCGGCGGACGGCGACGGCGACGCGGTGTGGACGGTGGAGAACAAGGGCGGCGAGAAGCTGATCATCACGATGGAGGAGATCCTCCACGACTCGTCGCACGAACTCGGCGTGGACCCGGGCCTGATCAAGGACGGCGTGGAGGCGCACCTCCAGGAACTCCTCGCCGACCGCATGGAGACCCTGGGCGACGGCTGGACCCTGATCCGCCGCGAATACCCCACGGCCATCGGCCCGGTGGACATCCTGGGCCGCGACGCGGACGGCGTGACGGTGGCCGTCGAGATCAAACGCCGAGGGGAGATCGACGGCGTGGAACAGCTGACCCGGTACCTGGAACTCCTCAACCGCGACCCACTGTTGGCCCCGGTGAAGGGCGTCTTCGCAGCACAGGAGATCAAGCCACAGGCCCGCGTCCTGGCAACGGACCGAGGCATCCACTGCGCGGTCCTGGACTACAACGCACTACGCGGCATCGAAGACGACAAGCTCCGCCTGTTCTGAGTCACCCCACCCACCGAGAACAACCGTCCCCACAGACATAGGCCACTCGCGAACACGCCCCGCCCCACGGCACTTCGGAACCTCTAGTGTGGCAATAGAACCCGGATCACACCGAAGCAAAATGCCCGCTTCCACCGCTTTCCTTCCACCCAATCACTCAACGCACCGACTACACCGAGCAATACACACAGCTCAACAGCCGTGGCGCCCGCCAACCAAGGCGGGCGAGGATCGCAACGGCAACATGTCGGTGATGCCGCCGAGGACGTCGGGTGGCGCCCGCCAACCAAGGCGGGCGAGGATCGCAACGACTACGCCGCCGAGCAGGCGGGCGAGCACGGCACCTGTGGCGCCCGCCAACCAAGGCGGGCGAGGATCGCAACTACGACTCACGCGCCGACCTGCTCGTCCTGACCGGTGGCGCCCGCCAACCAAGGCGGGCGGGGATCGCAACAGGATGCCGCACCAGGTGCTGTAGCCCCAGGCGGTGGTGGCGCCCGTCCTCCAAGGCGGACGGGGATTGCGGCGGGGCGGAGGGTCAGGGGAGGGGCCAGTGGGGGCCGGTTGGGGTTTTGAACCAGAGGTTGTGTGTGCCGTCTGGGGTGGTGGTGAGGCCGTAGTGGGCGGGGGTGGGGTGGTCGTGGTTTGCCCAGTGGGTGAGGACCGGGGCGATTTCGCCTACGAGGTCGCGGGGGCCGCCGTGTTCGATGGCGTGGACGCTCGCGCCCTGGGGTTCGATGCGGGCCCACGAACCGGTGGCCGGGTGGCTCAGGCAGTGGACCGTGCGCCGGTACTCGCCGACGCCGTAGAAGGTGACGGCCTCCACGTCCGGCTGGAGCAGGCCACGCAGGAGCCGGGCCGTGTCGTCCGCGAGGTCGGGCAGGACGGCCGTGGTGCGGGCGCCGGGCCGTACGAGGAACACCGTGGCGGTGGGGTCGTTCGGCGCCGGACCGAGCGGGGCCGGGGTGGGGAGGAGCGGGCCGTCCGCGCTGTGGTCGGGGCGGACGGTGAGCGCGGCGAGGGCGTGCCCGAGGCGGGTGACGATGGTGCCGCCCGCCCTGACCTGGCGCGTCCAGGCGGGAGGAACGCGGGGTAGGCACGCGGTGGACAAGAGCGCGTCGTACGGGGCGTCGTGGGCGTGGCCGTGGGTGCCGTCGCCGGTCACGAGGTTCGGGTGAAGGCCGGTGCGAGCGAGCGCTTCGCGGGCCTGGGTGGTGCGGCGCGGGTCGAGTTCGATGCCGGTGACGTGCTCGGCGCCGGTCTTCGCACTGAGCAGGGCGGTGAGGTAGCCGTTGGCGACGCCGACGTGGAGGACGCGGCTGCCGCGCGGGAGATCGCCGAGGGCGGAGAGCATCGCGGCGGTGACGGTGGGCGCGGGGGTCGTGGTGGTCAGGGTCTCGGTGTTGTCGTGCCGGACGGTCAGCGGGGCGTCCTCGTGCAGTGCGCGGAGGTAGCCGGTGTCGGCCGGGGTGAAGTCCTGCCCGCCCCAGGGGCGGGGAACGGTGATGTGCGGCATGAACGGCTCGCGCGACACGTCGAGGAACGGCGTGCTCCACGCGGGATCGAGAACGTGCGCCGCGTGCAGCCGCACGACCAGGCGCCGCCGCAGTTCGGCCGGCGACTCTGCCGGGACCAGGGGGTTCATCCGTGAAGTACCTTCCCGTACGGATGTGCTGAGTTGGGCGGGGCCTCCGCGCCGACCGGCGGCCGACGCGGAGGGGTGTGCGTTCAGCGGCGGACGCACAGACAGGGCGGGTCGAACGCGGCGACCCGTACGGCACGCGGCGGGTGAGCACCGGGCACAACGCTGCGGGCAACCGCCCGATGCCGCCCCGGCGCCCTGAACACCAGGCCGACCAACGGCGTACGGGCGAGCAGCCCGACGAGCCGCTTCACCGCCGGTGCTCCTTCAAGGAGCGCAGGTGTGCCTCGATCGCCGCGTTCAACACGGCGTACTCGGCAGCCAGTTCAGCGGTCGTGGGGCGCCGCGTGGTTTCTGTCGGCTCGCCGGAGACGGCGGCGGACGCCTGAGGGGAATCGTCGTCGCTCTGCGAAGAAGCCACAGGGTCAGGGATGGTCATCGCAATCCACCTGCCTGTTCAGCATCAAAGACGCCCAGTGCACGACCGGACGCCTGGAGTTACTGAACGATGATGGAAGGCAGCTCGGCATTAGGCAAGTGTTCGTCCTGCTCGTACTTCCAAAGGGTGATCCTGTCTCACCATGGCTGTTCGACTTGAGGCGGGCGCGACATTATGTGGCCATGGCCCAACAGGACATGCCGACCATCCGAAGTCGTCGCCTCGGTGGGGAACTTCGCCGACTCCGCCTGGCCGCGGACCTCACGATCACGGACGCCGCAGAAGCGCTGGAGTGCGGCCACCCGAAGATTTCGCAGATCGAAACCGGCAGGCGCGGCATCAGGCAACTCGACCTGACGACACTCCTGAACCTCTACGGCGTCGAAGACGACGGCTTGCGCGCGGACCTGAAACGGCTGGCCAAGGAGATCCACAAGGTTGACTGGTGGTCAGCCGCAGGCCCGATGCTCCGCGACACGCTCAAGGACTACCTGACGCTCGAATCGGACTCCGATCTCGTCCGAACCTATGAGTCGATCGTGCTGCCTGGGCTGGTACAGACGGAGGACTACGCGCGGGCCATCATCGGTACAGCCCTCCCTCGCCAAGCGGATGCGCTGGTCGAGGCCCGCATGAAGCGCAAGGCGCTACTGGACGATCGCAAGTTCACGTTCCGTGCGGTCATCGATGCGCCGGCTTTGCATCGGATTCCCGGTGACAAGTCCGTCGTACGCTCTCAACTGGCATACCTTGCCGAGCTGTCCAGCAGGCCCAATGTGACCTTGCAGATAATGCCGTTGGACGCCGAGTGGCCCATCGATCAGTTGCCACCGTTCACCGTCTTCGGCCTGCGAGGGGAGATGCCGACGAGCGTCGTCTGGTTGGAGCACCTCACCGGCGCTACGATGCTGGAGCAGCAGTATGAGGTCACGAAATACCTCACGGCCTGGGACGAACTGACGGCAGCCGCACTCCCTCCTGCTGCGTCGCTGAGATACATCGAAGACCTTGCCAAGGACGACTGACATGACACCCCAGCACCACTCCCCCGCACTCGACGGTGCTGTCTGGCACACGAGCACCTACAGCGACAACGGGAGTGGTTGCGTCGAACGGGCACGGCTCGCTGAGGGGTGGCAAGGAGTACGGGACACCAAGGACCGTGACAGAGGTGTTCTCTTCTTCAACGCTTCGGCTTGGAAGGCCTTTGTCACCGGAGTCAACCACGGCCTCTGACCGACGACACCGCCCGCTCCGCCTCGCCCCCGCACCAGCTCACAGGCTGATGCGGGGGCTGTGGTTTGTGACGGGCAGCCCGGTGAGCATGCTTCCTCAGCCCTGATTGATGCACGAGGGAGAGGCACGACATGCAGAACACGCGATGGACGAGCCCCGGTGTCACGGACTCTTCGGCTCTGCCGGTGACATGGTGGAAGTCGTCGGCGTCGGGTGCGCAGTCCGACTGTGTGGAGTTCGGCGTCCTCAACCGCTCGATGGTCGCCGTCCGCGACAGCAAGCGGCCCACGGGAGCGGCGCTGCTGCTCAACCGCCAGCAGGTCACCCAGCTGATTTCGGCGATCCGCAGTGGAGTACTGACGGGCTGAGAGCAAGCTGGACCTCTGTGGTGCGGGGGTCGCCGTTGGGAGGTGGGCCGCGTGTTGCCCTCTTGGCATGCGTTCAGCCTGGTCCGATAAGAAGCCGCAACGATCGGTAGGCACCTCTGAAGTCCCTTGACCAGTAAGCAGCTACCGCTCACCCCTTAGAGGGAGTGAAGACGTTCGTGCGGAGATGAGGCGCGTTGCAGGTCCTACGGTTGCGATGTGGAAAGACACGAGCCGGACAGTGGACCAGTGTTCATGACCTACCTCGACGGGGAGGCCGTCGCCCTGCCGCGCACCATCAAAGATGTGCGTGCGGCCCTGCCGCCCGAGCGGAGGGGCGAATTCGACCGTGCTGTCAGCGAGGCGCCTGCGGAGGAGTTGTTCGGACTGGTGGGGCACTGGGCGATCGAGACCCGACCCGACCTCCGAGCCAAGGACGAGAGCCTCTTCGCGCAGTTGGAAGCAGGGGACTTCTCCGGCTTCACAGCGGAAGAGGATCTTGACCGGTGAGCCGACGCTACCGAGTTCAGTACGCCGATCAGGCACTCGACGCACTCGCCAAGATGAGTCCCGTCCGGCGGCGGAAGTTCGACGCGGCCATGGCACATGTAGCCGCCGATCCGTACGCCCACGGGCATGCTCTTGGCGGCGTCCGCGACCGCCGCGAAGCGTCATTGGCAGGAACCGTCACCGTCTATTGGGTCAGCAACGGCATCCTCACCATCTCCGTCGTCCGCATCATCCATACGGACTGAGTGCAATCAGCGGGTCAAGGGGGTCGGGTGTGTCGTGTGCGAGAGCTTTGACGGGTTGCGGACCGCGTAGAGGCTGGTGATCCGGCCGTTGGTCACGTGCAGCGTCAGGATCGTGTCCGGTTCGGCGTCCGTGCCGAGTGCCAGTGCCGGGTGGCCGTTGATCTGTAGGGGGCGCAGGCGTGTCGTGGTGGTGAGCCGGGAGAGAACGGCGGCCACCTCGGCCGCGCCGATGACCGGGGTCAGCGCCGCCCGAACCGCTCCGCCGCCGTCCGTCAGCAGCACCACGTCCGGCGCGATGAGGTCCAGCAGGCCCTTGAGGTCGCCCGTCTCCACCGCCCGGCGGAACGCCGCGAGCACGTCCCGTGTCTCCGCCGCCGTGACCGTTCCGCGCGGGCGTCGCGCCGCCACGTGCGCCCGTGCCCGGTGCGCGATCTGCCGCACGGCGGCCGGGGTCTTGCCGACCGCCGCCGCGATCTCCTCGTACCCGACGTCGAACACCTCCCGCAGCACGAACACGGCCCGCTCGGTCGGCGCCAGCGTCTCCAGCACCAGCAGCATCGCCGTCGACACGCTCTCCGCCAGCTCCACGTCCTCCGCCACGTCCGGCGCCGTCAGCAGCGGCTCCGGCAGCCACGGCCCCACGTACGACTCCCGGCGGCGGCTGAGCGTCCGCAGCCGCGTCAGCGCCTGCCGGGTCACCATGCGGACCAGGTACGCACGCGGATGCTGCACCTCGCCCAGGTTCACGTCCGCCCAGCGCAGCCACGTCTCCTGGAGGACGTCCTCCGCGTCGGCCGCCGAGCCGAGCATCTCGTAGGCGATGGTGAAGAGCAGGTTGCGGTGGGCGATGAACGCCCCCGTGGCGGTGTCGATGGGCTCCGTCATGGCCGGCTCCTGCCTGTTCTGCGGTGATGGTGTCACGCGCACAGGACGCCGCCCGGTGCGGCGCTGTGACAGCGCCGCGAGGTGGCGTGCGTCACAGCGGCCGGGCTGTCACAACGGCCGGGCGGGCGGCGTCCCATGGCCGACAGAGCACGATCGAGGAAGAGGACACCGCCATGAGCCCCCGCATGAACCTGTTCGCCAACGAGACCGGCGCGAAGATCGGCAAGCGGTTCTACGCCGTCAGCCAGGTCATCGTCGAATCGCCACTGCCCAAGCGGACGCAGGAACTGGTGCAGCTGCGCGCCAGCCAGCTCAACGGCTGCGGCTTCTGCGCCGACATCCACGGCAAGGACGCGGCGGCGGCCGGGGAGGACTGGGCGCGGCTCAACCTGGTCGCCACCTGGCGGCACGCCGCCGTCTTCACCGACGCCGAACGCGCCGCCCTCGCGCTCACCGAGGAGGGCACCCGGATCACCGACGCGTACCCCGGCGTCTCCGACGAGACGTGGGCCGAGGTGCGCGAGCACTACGACGAGGACCAGACCGTCGCCCTCGTCTCCCTGGTCGCGATGATCAACGCCGCCAACCGCTTCGGCGTGATCCTCGGCAACGAGGGCGGCGCGTACGAGGCCGGCAACCTCGCCACTGTCATGGGCTGACGGCGGCGGCGAGGAGTTTTCCGCGGCCCGGCAGTCTCCCTGTCCGCGACCTGGGGGGACGCGTGAGTCAGCTGGTGAGGGTCCGGAACTTCAACGTCTCCGGCGACGGCATCGCCGCCGGTGCGGACCAGACGCCGGAGCGGCAGTCGTGGCCTGGACGACCACCTCACACGCGGCTACGGCCGCCACATCGGTGCCGGGATCATGGGCCGCAACAAGTCCCGGCCCCAGCGCGGCCCGTGGCAGGACCACGACGGGCAGGGCCGGTGGGGCGGCGAACCGCCGTTCCGCACGCCGGTGTTCGTGCTGACGCACCACCCGCGCCCGGCATTCACGCTGTCCGGGCGCGGGGGGGACGTGCGGCTCGGCGGCGGGGTCACGACCATCCGGGAGGTTCCTCGAAGCCGGTCCCGTGGGCATCCCGCACGTCGCGGTCTCGCCGGTGAGGCTCACCGCCGGCCCACGGCTGGGGGTATCGCCCGCCGCACTCCTCGACCGTGACCATCCGGACGTGGTGCCGAGCCCGAGCGGTGTGCCGCGTCACCTGTTCTGACGCGGGTTGACCTCAACCACCCTTGAGATAGGAGAGTCGGTGACCATGACACGTTTCCTCGCACTCGTCCACCCCGCCGCCGGTACCGCGCTGATCAGCGAATGGCTCACCGGCACGCCCGACCGTTCGCGCACGGCCGCCGATGCCGTGGCCGACGAGTGGGCTGCGGCCGAGGCGCCCCCGGGGCGTCTCGCGCAGCACGTCTTCCTCTCCGCAGAGGGCGACAGGCTGCTGTTCCACGCGCAGTGGACCGGCGACGACGCGCACCTGGCGTGGGCGCGCGCCCGGCGCGGCGAAGTGGTCAGCCGCGTGGACACGCTGGTGCCGGGCATCGAACGCCCCGGGCTCGCCCGGACGCGCCTGCGCCGGAGCGTCGTCCACGACGCGGCGTCCCCGGCCGCCACCCTCGTGCTGACGAGGACGGCGGCGGCCGAGGCGGAGCGCCTGGCGGCGCCGGTCCCGGGGCTGCTCGCGGCACACGTCCACGTCACGCCGGACGGTGAACGCGCCCTCGTGATCACGGAGTGGGCCACCGCCGGACAGGCTCCGCCCGGCGAGCGGTACGCGCTGTACCGCTCGCTGGTCGATCAGCCCGTCAGAGCGGGGCGAGACGCTTCCTGAGCAGGCAGAACTCGTTGCCCTCCGGGTCCATCAGCACGTGCCACCGCTCCTCGCCCGTCTGGCCGATGTCGGCCGGGCGGGCTCCGAGGGCGAGGAGGCGTTCCAGCTCGGCGTCCTGGTCGCGGTCGGTGGCGTTGACGTCGATGTGCAGCCGGGACTTGCCCGGCTCCGGCTCGTCCCTGTAGCTGAGGATGATCGTCGGCTGCGGGCCGCCGAAGCCCTCGCGCGGCCCGATCTCCAGCGTGCCGTCGTCCTCGCGGTCGAGCACGACGAAGTCCAGGACCTCGCACCAGAACCGCGCCAGCAGCTCGGGATCGCGGCATCCGAGCACCAGTTCACTGATCCGACAGGCCATGGGCGGCAGCTCTCTCTCAACATGGGGGAACGACCCCGCGACCGTACCGGACGCGGGTGGGAACCCTCCGGCTAGAGCGTCGGCGTGCCCTCGCCTGTGGGGGACGCGTCGGCACTGGTGTTGCCAGAAGGGTCGGTGGGCGGTTCACCCGGCTCGGAAGGCCCGTCCGTGGGCGGGGTCGACGGGTCGTCCGGCTCGGTGGGCCCGTCCGTGGGGTCGGTGGGATTGTCCGTGGGCCCGCCCGTCTCGGTCGGCCCGTCCGACGTACCGCTGTCCTCATCCCCGTCTCCGTCTCCGCCTCCGCCGGGCGAGCCGCCACCACCGCTATGGCCGGCCGAGCCACCGCCGGACGAGCCACCGCCGTCCGAGGAACCGCCGGTGGAGGGGGCGGGCGGGTCGTACGTCGGGTTCGCGGTGGTCGGGGGGTCGGAGGGAGTCGCCGAGGGCGACTCGCTCGGTGTCTCGGACGGCGACTCGCTCTCGTCCGGCTCCGGGTCACGCGTGGCCGGGCGGCGGGTCGGGGTGTCGTCGTCATCGTCCCCGCCGAGCGGGGTGTCGTTCCCGGTGGCCGAGGGGTCCGGCGGCGTGGCGTTCTCCGGATCGTCGTCGCCCGGACCGGACGTCAGGCCGAACGCGACGACCGTCCCCAGGACGGCGACCAGCAGCGCGCCCGCCCCGGCCACCGCCACGTTCCGCTTCGCCGGGCGCGGCAGGCCGCGGCGCGGGCGGCCGACGACCACCGGCTGCTCCGGCTCCGGGACGCGGTGGATGACCTGCGTCTCCGCCTCCTCCTCCGCCTGGTCGAACGCGGCCACGGCGCGCGCCACCGGATCGGCGGGCGGCAGGGCGGGCGTCTCGTTCCGCCTGGCCGGCAGGCCCATCGGCGGGGTGTGCGCGGGCGCCTGCGGCAGCGCCGGGCGGCTCAGGTCCTCCACGAGCGTGAGCGCCCGCCGGCCCGCGACGGCGCCGCCCGCGTCGGCCAGGACGCCGCGCAGCGCGGTGGACGCCTCCAGCTCCACCCGGGCGCGGTCCAGCTTGCCCCGGCAGATCGCCAGGACGCCCAACTCGTGGTGGAAGTAGGCCTGCTGGGCGACCTCGCCCGCGACCCGCGCGGACTCCTGGCCGCTGCGCAGGACCCGTTCCCACGCGCTCCACAGCAGCGCGGCGGCCAGCGGGGGCGCCGCCGCGCGGGCCAGTGCGGTGACGGCCGCGGCGTGCCCGGCGCGCTGGGTGGCGGCGACGGTCGCGAGGAGGGCGTCCGCCTCGGCCGCGACGGCGTCCGCCGTCGTCTCGCGCCTGCCGAGCCACCACGTGTAGTGGACGGCGGCGCCGTGCGCCCGCGCGCCCGTCGTGTCGGCGTACCCGGCGGCGGTCAGGTCGGCGAGGACGGCCTCCGGGAGGCGGTGGCCGCCGCCGGAGGGGGCGAGCAGCCCGGCGTCGAGCAGTTCGGTGCGCGCGGTGGCGGCGGAGGTGTCGCCCGAGAGGGCGGCGAGGTGGTCGCGGCCGGGCAGCTCACCGCCCAACGCGACGGCGAGGCGCAGCAGTTCGCGTGCGGGCTGGGAAAGGGTGGAGGCGAGCGCGGCGGTGAGGCGGGCGGGCTCGGGCAGCGGCGCGTCCTCGGCCCGCAGGCGCAGCAGGGCGCCGGCCTCGGTGAGGCGCAGCGGGAGGCCGTCCACGGCGGCGCACAGGTCGGCGGCCCAGGCGCGTTCGGTGTCGTCCAGGGGACGGGCGACGGCGAGTTCGAGGAGTTCGAGGGCGGCGGTGTGCGTGAGCCCGGGGAGTTCGATCTCCTGGAGGCGGGACGCGGGCGCGGCGGCCGGGGCGTCGGGCCCGGCGGAGAGGAGGAACGCGCACTCGGGGGTGGCGGCGAGCACCTCGTCGAGCGCGGTGTCGCCGAACTCGGTGTCGTCCAGGACGACGACCGCGCCGACTTCGCGGAGGGCGGCGGCGAGTTCGGTGCGCCCGGGGCGGTAGCCGCTGGTGGTGTGCACGGCGGCGTAGAGGTCCTGGAGGATGTCGTCGGCGGTGCGGCGGTGGCCGTTCAGCCAGATCACGCCGTACGGGGCCAGTTCGGCGGCGTCGCGGGCGACGGCGGCGAGGAGCGCGGTGCGTCCGGAGCCCGAGGGGCCGGTCAGCCGGACCGAACGGCCGCGTGCCAGCAGGCGGTAGAGGCGGTGGCGTATCTCGTCGCGCTCCAGCAGGGGGGCGCCCTGGGGTGGCGCCGCGGGGGCCGGGAGCGTGCCCGGGGCGCGGCGCGGGGTTATCGGGCGGCGGCCCGGCGGGCAGGAGACGATCTCGCCGCCGTCCACCGGGTTGACGGTGAGCAGGAAGTCGCCCGCGACGAGTTCGACGACGCGCCCCGGCTCACGGGGTGGCTCACCGTTCGGGGCTGGGGAGTTGAGGTCCATGCTGCTCTTCGTCTCTCGAACGCGATGCGGAGGAGTTGCGGCCGGTGCCCACGCTACCGGTGTGTGCCTGTGGGACGGCGGCCGGTGCCGCCGATTCCGTGAGGATCGCGCGCCGATCAGGACGCGATGGTGAGGACGCGGTGCAGCCGGGTCGCGACGAGCACGCGCCGCACGTGTGGCGGCACGTCGCGCAACACCAGGCGGCGTCCGCAGCGTCCGGCGCGGCGGTGCGCGCCCATGATGACGCCGAGGCCGGTGGCGTCGCAGGAGTCGAGCTGCCGCAGGTCGAGGACGAGGTCACCGGCGCCGCCGTCCACGGCGCGGTGCAGCGCGAGCCGGGCGTCGGCCGCGTTCCGTACGTCCAGGCGCCCGCCGACGACCAGTTCCGCGTGGTCGCCTGAGATGTGCATCCGGTTCCCCCGATTCGTGCGGCTCACTTCGTGCTGGTGTGGTGCTGCGCTGTCGTGCGCTGGGTGCGGCGGCGTGCGGGCCGTGGGTGCGGCGGGTGCGCGGCTGGACGCACTCCCCCACGGCCGTGGCGGCGCCGGGGTCGTCCGCGGACGACCAAGGGTGGTACACGGGACGGTCACTCGGGACCCGCGGGCCGTGGACCGTCCTGAAACCGATATCGAATTCACTCCCCGGGGTGACCGGCGCGGCCGGGGCGGCCGGGGAGTGAGGTCACTGCCCGTGCGTGTGGAAGCCGCGGCCCGTCTTGCGGCCGAGGTCGCCCGCGTCGACCATGCGGCGCATCAGCTCCGGCACGGCGAACTTCGGGTCGCGCGACTCGGCGTGGATGTTGTCGGCCGCGTGCAGCAGGACGTCGACGCCGGTGAGGTCGGCGGTGGCGAGGGGGCCCATGGCGTGGCCGAAGCCGAGGCGGCAGGCGAGGTCGATGTCCTCGGCGGTGGCGACGCCCGACTCGTACAGCGCGACGGCCTCCACGACCAGCGCGGTGATCAGCCGGGTCGTGACGAAGCCCGCCACATCGCGTTCGACCACGACGCAGGTCTTGCCGCACGACTCGGCGAAGGCGCGTGCGGCGGCGAGGGTCTCGTCGCTGGTGCGCAGGCCGCGGACGAGTTCGCACAGCTCCATCATCGGGACGGGCGAGAAGAAGTGGGTGCCGACGACGCGTTCGGGCCTGCGGGTGACGGCGGCGAGCTTGGTGATGGGGATCGCGGACGTGTTGGAGGCGAGCACGGTCCCGTCGCCGACGAGCCCGTCGAGCGTGCGGAAGATCGCCTGCTTGACCTCGACCTGCTCGAAGACCGCCTCGACCACGATGTCCGCCCCTGCGGCGGCGTCGAGGTCGGTGGCCGTGGTGACGCGGGCGCGGGCCGCGTCGGCCTCGTCCTGGCCGAGCCTGCCCTTGGCGACGAACTTCGCCCACGACGCCTCGGCGGCGGCGAGGCCGCGCGCGAGGGCGGCCTCGGTGGTGTCCAGGAGCGTCACCTCCCATCCCGCCTGGGCGGCGACCTGGGCGATGCCGGACCCCATGAGTCCTGCGCCGACGACGGCGAGCTTCCTGGTCACGTAGATCTCCCTTGATCCGGACGGAACGACGGGCTCGGGAGGCACGACCTTAGCGGCCACCGCGTGCCGCGGGAGACGAAAGAGACACGCGTCACCCGTGGGTCGTCACTTCAGAAACACCGTCAACTGTGCTTATCACACGAGATGTTGGCGTGGGAGGCGTGGTGATCAGGACGCGGCGGGCCTGCGGGCGTAGTCCCACGCGGGCGCGCCGAGGAGGCGTTCGGCGTCGTCGAGCATGGCCAGCATCCGGGCGGCGGTCTCGTCCACCGGGACGCCGGCGAGCGCGTCGGCGCCCGCGATGCGGTAGACGCTGTTCGTCAGCCACAGCATGAGCCCGGCGACCAGGTCGGGCATCGGGTCGCCGGGGGCGGCGGCCGTCTCCTCGCGCAGCGTCTCGGCGAGCCGGTCGCACGTGCGGTACTGCATGCGCTGGAGGTAGGCCATCAGGGTGGGCGAGCCGAAGAGGACGCGCATGAAGCGGTCGTAGCCCTCGGTCAGGCCGACCCAGGGCCGGCGCTCCTCGACGTCGCGGCGCACGGCGCGCAGGACCGCCTCGGCGGCCGACTCGCCGGGGGCGCGCTCCCGGACGCGGCGGGAAGGGCGTTCGACCTGCTCGTCCTCGCGGTCGAGGAAGAGGTTCTCCTTGGCGGGGAAGTAGTTGTAGACGGTGTTGACGGAGACCTCGGCCGCCTCGGCGATCTCCGCGACCGTGACGATATCGAAACCCCGTTCGAGGAACAGTCCGGTGGCGACATCCGACAGGTGCCGCCGCGTCTGCTCCTTCTTGCGCTCCCTCAGCCCGGCCACGGAGGCCATTCTACCCTCTCCGAGGGCAAAAAAATAGACACGTTGCAAAATTAGAGTGACTCTGCTTTTCTCTGGGACCATGGAGACGATCCTCAGCACCGACGGGCTCACCCGGACGTTCACCACCAAGCGCGGCACCGTCGAGGCGGTCCGCGGCATCGACATGACCGTGGAGCGCGGCGAGATCCTCGGCTTCCTCGGCCCCAACGGCGCGGGCAAGAGCACGACCCTGCGGATGCTCACCACCCTGCTGCCGCCCACCCGGGGCACCGCCTCCATCGCGGGGCACGACCTGGCGCGCGAGCCCGTCGCCGTGCGGCGGCGCATCGGGTACGTCGCGCAGCAGAGCGGCGTCGCGCCCGACGAGACGGTCGGCGCCGAACTCGTCTTCCAGGGCCGCATGTACGGCCTCGACAGGGCGGAGGCCGCCCGGCGCGCCGCGACACTGGCCGGCGAACTCGACCTCTCCGACCTGCTGGACCGCAAAGGTTCCGAACTGTCGGGCGGCCAGCGGCGCCGCCTGGACATCGCGCTCGCCCTGACACACCGGCCCGCCGTCCTGTTCCTCGACGAGCCGACCACCGGGCTCGACCCGGGCAGCCGCGCGAGCCTGTGGGACCTCATCCGCCGCGTGCGCGACGAGCAGGACACCACCGTCTTCCTCACCACGCACTACCTGGACGAGGCCGACGCCCTGTCGGACCGGCTGGTCGTCGTGGACGGCGGCCTCGTCGTCGCCGAGGGGACGCCCGCCGACCTCAAGACACGCTACGGCGGCTCCGCCGGGGCGAGCCTCCAGGACACGTTCCTCGCCATCACAGGACGCGGCCCCCGTACGCCCGACGCCGCGCCCCTCGCGCTGTGAGCCCCGCCCCGACCGCCGTGCCAGCACCGACAGCACCGACCGCCCCGACCGCCCCCGCAGAAGGACGTGCCCCCGTGCCCAGCCCGTTCACCGAGATCGGCATCGTCTTCGGACGCTACCTCCGCCAGACCCTGCGCTCCCGCATCAGCGTGATCTTCGGCGTCACCCAGCCGCTGCTCTTCCTCGTCTTCTTCGGCCCCCTGCTGCGCGACGTCCCCCTCGGCGGCGCCGGGGACTCCTGGCAGACCCTCGTCCCGGGACTGCTCGTGCAGCTCGGCCTGTTCAGCGCCGCGTTCGCGGGCATCGGCGTCATCATCGAGAAGCAGCTCGGCATCATCGAGCGGATGCGGGTGACGCCCGTCCGCAGGTCGGCGCTGCTGCTCGGACGGGTACTGCGGGACGTCGTCCAGCTCCTGGTCCAGTCGCTGCTGATCGTCCTCCTCGGCACCGCCTTCGGGCTGCGCGCACCCCTCGCGGGCGTCCTGATCGCCTTCGTCTTCGTCGCCCTGCTGGGCGCCTCCCTGGCCTCGCTGTCGCACGCGTTCGCCATGCGCGTCCACACGGCACAGGAGTTCGCCCCCGTCGTCAACTCCCTCAACATGCCCGCGATGCTGCTGTCCGGCATCCTGCTGCCGATGTCCCTCGCGCCGGGCTGGCTCGACGCCATCTCCCACTTCGTGCCGTTCCGCTACGTCGTCGACGGCATCCGCGCGGCGTTCGTCGGGCACTACGGCGACGCGGCCCTCCTCCAGGGCACGCTGGCCTCGGTCCTGCTCGCCGCCGTCTGCATGACGGCCGGTCTGCGGCTGTTCGGCAAGACCGACTCCTGACCGCCGCTCCCCGGGCCCTCTACCCTCGGACCATGGTCAACCTGACGCGGATCTACACCCGCACCGGAGACACCGGCACCACGGCCCTCGGCGACTTCAGCCGCACCGCGAAGACCGACACCCGCATCGCCGCCTACGCCGACGCGAACGAGGCGAACGCCGCCATCGGCACGGCGCTCGCCCTCGGCGACCCGTCCGAGGACGTCCGCACCGTCCTCGTCCGGGTGCAGAACGACCTGTTCGACGTGGGCGCCGACCTCTCCACCCCCGTCACCGAGGACCCGGCCACGCCGCCACTGCGCGTCACCCAGACGTACATCGACCGCCTCGAAGCCGACTGCGACCGGTTCCTGTCGGAACTCGAACCGCTCCGCAGCTTCATCCTCCCCGGCGGCACCCCCGCCGCCGCGCTCCTGCACCAGGCGTGCACCGTCGTCCGCCGCGCCGAACGCTCCACCTGGGCCGCGCTCGGCGAACACGGCGAGACGATGAACCCGCTCACCGCCACCTACCTCAACCGCCTGTCCGACCTGCTGTTCATCCTCGCCCGCGTCGCCAACAAGGAGACCGGCGACATCCTGTGGGTCCCCGGCGAGAACCGCTAGGCGGGCCCCCGGTTCTCCGCCGCGCGCTCCGGCGGGCGCTTGGGCCAGATCGAGTACGTGGCCGCGACGATCCCGTGAAGCACCACCACCCGCAGCGCGGTCACCCGGGACGCCTCCAGACGCTCCCGCCCGTCCACATCCCCGACCAGCCACAACATCAGCTGGAGCACGCCCGCCGCGACCAGCCCGCCCACCAGCGTCATCGCCCAGACGCGCCACTCGTGCCGCGCCCGCCCCGCCCCGTACCTCGGCGGCTTCGGCGGGCGCGGACCGCCCCCGAGGCGGTGCGCGGCGTGCCCGTCCGCCCAGCGGACCAGGTAGTGCCCGTACGCCACGGTGAAGCCGAGGTACAGCGCGGCCAGGCCGTGCGCCCATGACGCCTCGCCGCCCGACCGCAGATCGACGACCGTCACCGCCAGCAGCGCCGCGTCCACCAGCGGCACGCACAGCAGCAGCACCTTGCCCAGCCGCCGCATACGCAGCACGTACCGCGCCACCAGACCGCCGCCGAGCACGACCCAGAACGCGACCTCCGCCGCCACGATCAGCCCGAACCCCATCGGCCCCCGCCCTTCCACAACCAGGACTCCCCCGTCCCGTCCACCCTCCCCGCCACGCCACCCGCCCCCCTCGTCGCCGGTGACGATTCCCACTACACCTTTCGATGTACTCCCGGCCGCACGCCCGCCACGCCATGCTGAGATGAACACCATGCCGGGACCACCGCGCCGCCCCCACCGCACCGACGCGCTCATAGCCGCCACCGGCATGGCCGCCGGTCTCGTCATGTGGTCCCTCGGCCTCTACTCCAGCCCCGCCCTCGCACAGGACCGCGGCGACTGGGCGCTCCTCCCCCTCGCCGCCATGTGCACCGCTGAACTCCTGCGCCGCGTCTGGCAGCCCGGCGCCCTGCTGCTGGCCTGCGCCGCGTTCGCCGCCGACCAGGCGACCGGCTCCCTGCTGGTGACCGTCGCCATGTTCACCGACCTCTGCTACGCGGCGGTGATGTACGGGCCGCCGCGCGTCGCCCGCGTCGTCCCCCCGGCGTTCATCGCCGTCAGCATCGGCAGCACCGCACTGCTCCTCGCCCTGCTGCGCGACGCCCAGGCGCTGCTGCTCGGCGCGATGATCGGCCTGCTCACGGTCGGCTCCGCGTTCACCGGCCTCATCACCCGCGCCCACCGCGACGCCGCCGCGGCCGAACGGCTCCGCGCCGAGCAGACGCGGCTGCTCGCCGAGATCGACCGCGCCCAGGCCGTCACCGCCGAACGCTCCCGCGTGGCACGTGAACTGCACGACGTCGTCGCCAACCACCTCTCCGCCATCGCCCTCCACTCCACGGCCGCCCTCTCCCTGCGCGAACCGGACACCACCCGGCGCGCCCTGCGCGTCATCCGCGAGAACTCCACGCAGGGCCTCACCGAGATGCGCCGCCTCATCGGCCTCCTGCGCGACGGCAGCCCGGAGACCCCGGCGCCCACGCCCAGCCTCGACGGCCTCGGCGCCCTCGTCACACAGGCGGACGAGGCCGGCGCCGCCCGCGGCCTGCGCTTCACCGCCGACGACCGCCGCACCGGCACCCCGCTGCCCGCCCCCGTCGAGCTGGCCGCGTACCGCATCGTGCAGGAGTCCCTCGCCAACGCCGTGAAGCACGGCGCCCCCGGCCCCGCCGCCGTCCACCTCGACCTGCGCGACGACACGCTGCACATCGCCGTCACCAGCCCGCACAGCCAACGGCCCGCCCCCGCCGTCCCCGGCACCGGCAGCGGCCTCACCGGGATGCGGGAACGGGCCGCGCTGCTCGGCGGCGACCTGACGGCCGGGCCCCACGGCGGCGTGTGGCACGTACGCGCCGCGCTGCCCCTCGAACCTCCCCTCCCGTCCCAGCACCAGCACCAGCACCAGCACCAGCCGGAGAGGACCGCCCGCCCATGACCCTCCGCGTGCTCGTCGCCGACGACCAGGCCGCCGTACGCCAGGGCATCGTCCTCATCCTGGGCTCCGCCCCCGGCATCGAGGTCGTCGGCGAGGCCGCCGACGGCGAGGAAGCCGTGCGCCTCGCCCGCGCCCTGCGCCCCGACCTGGTCCTCATGGACGTCCGGATGCCGCGCCTCGACGGCGTCTCCGCGACCGCCGCCGTCACCCGCGAGCAACTGGCCGAGGTCCTGGTGCTGACGACGTTCGACTTCGACGCGTACGTCTTCGGCGCCCTGCGCGCGGGCGCCGGGGGCTTCCTGCTGAAGGACAGCGACGCGGACACCCTCGTCGCCGCCGTCCGCACCGTCGCGGCGGGCGAGGGCACGATCGCGCCCGCCGTCACCCGGCGGCTGATCGCCGAGTTCGCCCGCACCGCCCCCCGTACGCCCTCCCCCGCCGCCGCGCGGCTGTCCGCGCTGACCCCGCGGGAACGCGAGGTGCTCGCCCACATCGGCGCGGGCCTGTCCAACGGGCAGATCGCCCGCCGCATCGGCGCCGCCGAGGCCACCGTGAAGACCCACGTCAGCCGCCTCCTGGCCAAGCTCGACCTGCGCAGCCGCGTCCAGGCGGCCGTGCTGGCACAGGAGTCGGGCATCACCCCGGAAACCTTCTGACGCGGCGTCCCCGGACGGCCCAGCACCACGCGCCGAGCGACCCCGGCGTCCCCAGACTGAGGCCATGGCAGAACACTCGAAACGGCACGGCCCGTCCGGCACGGCCGAGCGCGTACGCGGCCCCGAAGGCGCCGCACGCCGTGCCAGCCGCCGCCTCGAACGCCTCACCGGCCACCCCGTGGACGGCGTCTCCGGCGTCTCCGCCGAGGAGCACGGCTGGCGCGTGGCACTCGACGTCCTCGAAGTCCCCCGCATCCCGGACACCACCAGCCTGATGGCCACCTACGAGGTGGACCTCGACCGGCACGGGAAACTCCTGCGCTTCCGCAGGGTGCGCCGCTACCGGCGCGCCGCGTCCGACGACTGACGCACCCCCGCCCCCCGCGAAGGAGCACCCGCATGACCGTCACCACCGCCTACCCCGCCGCCTACCCCGACGGCGTCGCCTGCTCGCCCCGCTCGGGGACGCTGTACGACGTCATCGACATCATCCTCGACCGGGGCATGGTCATCGACGTCTTCGTCCGCGTCTCACTCGTCGGCATCGAGATCCTGCGCGTGGACGTCCGCGTCGTCATAGCCAGCGTGGACACCTACCTCTACTTCGCCGAGGTCTGCAACCGCATCGACCTGGAGTCGGACGACCGCGCGCAGTCCCTGCCCAACATAAGGGGCGGCGCGCAGGCCCCCCACCCGCCGACAGCCCGTCAGCAGGCGGCCAAGAGCCTGAAGAAGAAGGCGAAGAAGGCGAAGGAAGCCCTCAAGCCCAGCCACCACCGGCCGCACCGGCACCACCACGACGAGGACGACGGTAAGAGATGAGCCCGCTGTACGTGTACGGCTTCGTCCGCCCGGGACACCCCGTCCCCGCCCTGGCACAGGGCGTCGGCGACCCCCCGGCGCGCGTCCGCGTCGTGGGCGACGGCACGCTCGCCGCCGCCGTCAGCAAGGCGCCGCCCGACCTGCTGGCACGACGCCGCGACCTCACCGCGCACCGGGAGGTCCTGCTCGCCCTCGCGGCGGACGGCCCCGTCCTGCCGATGCGCTTCGGCGTGGTCGCGCCCGATCGCGCCACGCTCCGGGAACGGCTCGCGGAGTCCCCGGAGACCCACCTCCGGACGCTCGAACGGCTCGACGGGCGGCTGGAGATGAACTGCAAGGTCTTCCCCGTCGAGGCCGCGCTCGCGGGCCTCCTGCGCGCGGACGCCACGCTGCGCGCGCTCCGCGACCAGGCGCGCCGCCGCCCGGGGTACGAGACCAGCGTCCGCCTCGGCGAGGCCGCCACCGACGCGCTGCGGCGCCACGCCACGACGGCCGCCGCCGGTGCGGTACGGGCCCTCGCCGCGTACGCGGAGGCCGTCGCGCCGGGACCCGAGGTGCCCGGCTGTGTCGGGAACACGTCGTTCCTCGTGCCGCGCGCCGCCGTCGCCGGCTTCAGGACCGAGGCGGCCCGCCACACGGCGGCGCTCGCGGACCGGGCCGAACTGCGCGTCACCGGCCCGCTGCCCTGCTTCAGCTTCGTCACCCCCGGCGCGGCACCCGCCGCCACCGCGGCGGCGGCCATGGGGCAGGCCTGACATGGGCCTGCTCTCCGGACTGATCCTGCTGCCGCTGGCCCCCGTGCGTGGCACGGCCTGGGTGGCCGAGCGGATCGCCGAGGCGGCGGACAAGGAGACCAGCGATCCGGCACCCGTCCTGGCCCGGCTCACCGAGCTGCACCGGGCGCTCGACGAGGGCGTGCTCGGCGAGGAGGAGTTCGAGCGCGAGGAGGAGGCCCTGCTGATCGAGCTGCGCCGCCGCCGCGAGGCCGCCACGCCACCCGCCGCACGACCGGTCCACACCCACCCACCGAGCAGGAAGGTCCCCGACTGATGGACTCCCACAAGGCGGCCGTCGCGGCGGGCATCGCGGGCGGCTATCTGCTGGGCCGCCGCCACAAGGCGAAGCTCGCCCTGGTCGTCGCCACCTATGTCGCCGGACGCCGCTTCCGCCTCAGCCCCACGGGGCTGGCCGTCGCGGGGCTGCGCAGGATCCAGGACAACCCGCAGTTCGCGGAGGCCACGGAGCGGCTGCGCGGCCAGGTGCTCGACGCCGGCCGTACAGCGGCCCAGGAGCGCATCAGCGCGCTCACCGACACCCTCCGCGAGAGGACCGAGGCGCTCGGCGGCGCCCTCGGCAGCGGCGACGGCGCAGACGACGAGGACCGGGAGGAGGAGCAGGGCGCCGGGCCGGAGCGGCACGACAGCCACCGGCACCGCGACCGCTCCCACCGCAGGCGCGCCCAGGCGGACGACGAGGACGACGCAGCGGATGCAGAGGAGGAGGACGAGGCCCCGGAGGACCGCGAGGAGCCGCCGCAGCGCAAGCAGCGGAAGAAGGCCGCCGCGGCCAAGGCGGCCCACACGAAGAAGGCGGCCGGCGCCCGCAAGCGCGCCGCGCGCTCCACGTCCCGGTCCCAGCGCGAGAGGTGACGGACATGGCGAAGAGAGACACGGCCGGGCAGGACGGCGGAAGCGGCGCGCAGGACGCGCTCGCCCAGAGCCTGGAGCGGCTCGGCAACGAGGTCACCGGCTTCCTCACGGCCCAGATCCACCGGCTCGCGGACGCCGCCCAGGCCAGGCTGGGCGACGTGGCCGGCCAGGTCGGCGGGGACGCGCTTGACCCCAAGAACCTGCCGAAGACCGGCGCGAAGCTCCTCGGCGGCAAGGCCAAGGACTCGGCGGTCGGCTCCGTGAAGAAGGCCGTCCCGGGTATGGGCGGCGGTGATGGCGACGGTGACGGCGGTGACGGCGGAGGCGACGGCGGCAAGAAGCAGGGCGGCAAGGCCGGCGGCAAGTTCACCAGCATCATCGAGACCATCGACATCGGCGTCCCGCTGAACGAGGCCTACCGCCACTGGACCTCGTACGAGGACTTCAGCGACTTCATGAAGGGCGTCCAGGGCGTCGAGCGGCCCGACGAGACGACGAGCGACTGGAAGTTCAAGGTCGGCCCGTCGAACCGGAGCTGGAAGGCCACCGTCCAGGAACAGGTCCCCTACGAGAAGATCGAGTGGACCTCCGAGGGCGCCCAGGGCAGCAGCCGGGGCGTCGTCACGTTCCACGAGCTGGCGCCGAAGCTGACGCGGATCGTGGTCGTCGTCCAGTACTACCCGTCCGGGTTCTTCGAGAAGACGGCCAACCTCTGGCGCGCCGCCGGCCGCCGCCTGCGCCTCGACCTCAAGAACTTCCAGCGCCACGTGACGCTGGAGGCGGACGAGGTGCCCGAGGGCTGGCTCGGCGAGATCCGCGAGGCCGAGGTCGTCCAGGACCACGAGTCGGAGGACGAGGAGACCGAGGACGACGAGGACGACGAGGACGACGAGGACGACGACGAGGAAGAAGAGGAAGGTGACGAGCGGTGACCCTGCCCGTGGAGCCCGTGGACACCTGCGAGACGTTCACCCACCGCCCCTCAGGACCGTCCAACCTCGCCGACATCCTGGAGCGCATCCTCGACAAGGGCATCGTCATCGCCGGTGACGTCAAGATCGACCTGCTCGACATCGAGCTGCTGACGATCCGGCTGCGCCTGTTCATCTCCTCCGTGGACACCGCGCGGAAGGCCGGCATCAACTGGTGGGAGACCGAGCCCTCGCTGTCCACCACGGCCAACCGCGACGCCCTCGTCGACGAGAACCGCCTGCTGCGCGAACGCATCGCCGACCTCGAACGGGACCGCATCGCCGAACACGAACGGGACACCCTGGACCACACATGACGACCTCCCCCACCTCCCCCGCACCCCACACCACCGCCCCCCGGCACGGCTCCGCCACCTGCGTCTTCGCCGTCTGCCCCCGCGCCTCCGCGGACGCCCTGGCCGACGCCCTGGCCTCCGTGTCCGGGCACGTGACGGCCTCAGGACCGGTCCGCGCGCTCGCCGCGGGACCGCTTGCGGCCGTGGTGCAGGACGTGCCCGCCGAGGCCTTCACCCCCGAGGCCCTGCGCGAACGCCTCGCCGACCGCGACGCCCTCGAACGGTACGCGCGGGCGCACGACGAGGTCGTCGCCGCCACGGCCGCGACCGCCCCGGCCATCCCCCTCCCCCTCGCCACGCTCTACCTGGCGGACGCGCGCGCCCGCGACGCGCTCACCGCCGACGCGCGGCGCTTCCTGACCGTCCTCGACCGCGTCACCGGCCGCGACGAGTGGGGCGTCAAACTCACGCTCACCGCCCCCGCCGCCACACCGCCGCCGGAGCCCACCCCGGCGGCCCAGGCGGCGACCGGCCGCGCGTACCTCGACCGCCTGCGCGGCCGCCAGCACGCCCGGGACGACCGGCGCCAGGCCGCGTACGACGCCGCCCGGCACGTCCGCGAGCGCCTGCGCCCCCTCGCCGCCGCGTCACGCGACCTGCGTCTCCAGGAGACGGGCACGCAACCGCAGGTGGCGAACACCGCGTACCTCGTGGACCGCTCCCGCGCCGACGCGTTCGCCGCCGCCGTCGCCGCCCTCCGCTCCGCTCCGGAGACCGCCGGACGGGTGCGCGTCGAGCTGACCGGCCCCTGGGCGCCCTACTCCTTCACCGGTGAGGACCATGACGAGAACCCTGGCTGACGCCACCACGCCCGCCTCCGGCGTGCCCACCCCGCCGGAACCCGCACCCTGGGCCGGCCCCGACGGGCCCTACGGCCCGATCGGCGTCCCGCTCGTGGACCTGCTCGACCGGGTCCTCGGCTGCGGCGTCGTCATCAGCGGGGACCTGGTGATCGCCATCGCCGAGGTCCCCCTCGTCCGGCTGTCCCTGCACGCGCTGCTGGCGACGGTGTCCGAACGGGTCCCGTCGCCCTGGGCCGACAGCGGGCCGCTGTGAGCGGCCTGCGCGCCGGCCTGCCGGACGGCACGGCCCTCGCGGCGGCGCCCGGCGCGCCCGCCCGGGTGGACATCGACGGCGAGAGCGTCGGCCGCGACCTGGCGGCGCTCGTGCTGACCGTCGTGGAGCTGCTGCGGCAGCTCATGGAACGGCAGGCGGTCCGCCGCGCCGACTCGGGCGAGCTGACGGACGAGCAGGTGGAACGCGTCGGGACCACCCTGATGCTGCTCGACCGGCGGATGGGCGAGCTGCGTGACCAGTTCGGCCTGAAACCCGAGGACCTCAACCTCGACCTCGGGCCCCTCGGCTCCCTGCTGCCCCGCGACTGAGCCCCCGGAGAACGCACGCGCCCTGGGAACGCACGCGCCCCTGGGAACGAGAAAGGCCCGGCTCAGGCGACGTTCACCCGTTGTCCGGGTGGCGCCGCCTCCAGCCAGGCCAGGAAGCCGGTGAGCGCGTCCTCGCTCATCGCCAGCTCGATGTCCCAGTCGTCATGGCGACAGCTGAGCACCACCGCCCCGGGCAGCAGCGCCAGCTCCTCCTCGCCCTCCGGCCGCCGCCGCTCGCGTACCTGGATGCGGTCGCGCTCCAGCGTCCGGCGCGGGCGCGGCGCGTAGGAGAACACGCGGAACCACTCGATGTGGTCCCCGTTGTAGCGGGCGACGCCGTAGCGCCAGCCCTTGCCCGCGGGCAGTCCGGCGCGTGCGGCGAACCGCGCGCTACAGTCGAACGTGCCGCCGGACCGCTGGATCAGCCGCCGCCGCAGTCCGAAGCCGAAGAGCCCGAGGACCGCGAGGACCAGCACCGCGCCGACGGACACGAGCAGGACGACAACCATGGGTCAACGACCTCCTCGCCTCGTACCGCCGTGTCTCGCGCCGGATACCCCTGGGTGTGCCTGGTGATGCGTCAGCGGTCCGCCGAGACAGCACGCAGGCGGACGTCGGCACGCCGCTCGGCCTCGGCGTCCTCCTCCGACCTCGCCTGCTCCAGGGCACGCTGGGCACGCTCGACGTCGATCTCGTCGGACAGCTCGGCGATCTCGGCGAGCAGCGACAGCTTACCGTCCGTGTACGACAGGAAACCGCCGTGGACGGCCACGGTGACCGTGCCCGCGCCGCTCTCACCCGCCGTGCGGATGGTCACGGGGCCCGACTTCAGGACGGCGAGCACCGGCTGGTGCCCCGGCATGATGCCGATGTCGCCCGCGGTGGTCCGCGCGACGACCAGGCTCGCCTCACCGGACCAGACCCGGCGGTCGGCGGCGACCAACTCGACGTGCAGCTCAGCCACGATGGCTCCCTCACTTCCGGATATCCGCCTGGATATCGCCGGCTAGTCGAAGAATAGATGGGGCTCGCGGACATCCGCGGGGCGGGGGCACCCCTGGGGGTGAACCCCCGCCCCGGGGTCCGGGCAGGCCGGCCGCCCGGCGTCAGGAGACGCCGAGCGCCTTCGCCTTGGCCTTCAGGTCGTCCAGGCCACCGCACATGAAGAACGCCTGCTCGGGGAAGTGGTCGTACTCCCCGTCCGCGATGGCGTTGAACGCGGCGATGGACTCGTCCAGCGGCACGTCCGAGCCGTCGAGGCCGGTGAACTGCTTCGCCGCGTGGGTGTTCTGCGACAGGAAGCGCTCGATACGGCGGGCGCGGCTGACGGTGAGCTTGTCCTCCTCGCCCAGCTCGTCCATGCCGAGGATGGCGATGATGTCCTGGAGGTCCTTGTACTTCTGGAGGATGTTCTTGACGCGCGAGGCGCAGTCGTAGTGGTCCTGCGAGACGTAGCGCGGGTCCAGGATGCGGGACGTGGAGTCCAGCGGGTCCACGGCCGGGTAGATGCCCTTCTCCGAGATCGGACGGGAGAGCACCGTCGTCGCGTCGAGGTGGGCGAACGTGGTGGCCGGGGCCGGGTCCGTCAGGTCGTCGGCGGGCACGTAGATCGCCTGCATCGAGGTGATCGAGTGGCCGCGGGTCGAGGTGATGCGCTCCTGGAGCACACCCATCTCGTCCGCCAGGTTCGGCTGGTAGCCCACCGCGGAGGGCATGCGGCCCAGCAGCGTGGACACCTCGGAGCCGGCCTGCGTGAAGCGGAAGATGTTGTCGATGAAGAACAGCACGTCCTGCTTCTGCACATCGCGGAAGTACTCCGCCATGGTCAGACCGGCCAGGGCGACGCGCAGGCGGGTGCCCGGCGGCTCGTCCATCTGGCCGAAGACGAGGGCGGTCTGCGGGAGCACGCCGGACTCGGCCATCTCCTCGATCAGGTCGTTGCCCTCACGGGTGCGCTCGCCCACACCGGCGAACACGGAGACGCCCTCGTGCAGCTTCGCCACACGCATGATCATCTCCTGGATGAGCACGGTCTTGCCCACCCCGGCGCCGCCGAACAGGCCGATCTTGCCGCCCCTGACGTAGGGGGTCAGCAGGTCGATGACCTTCAGACCGGTCTCGAACATCTCGGTCTTCGACTCAAGCTGGTCGAACGCGGGCGCCTGCCGGTGGATCTCCCACCGGTCGGTGATCTCCGCCTCGGCCTCGGGCTCGTTGAGGATGCGGCCCAGGGTGTTGAAGACGCGGCCCTTGGTCACGTCGCCGACCGGCACCGTGATGCCCTTGCCGGTGTCGGTGACGGGCGCCTGGCGGACCAGGCCGTCGTTGGGCTCCAGGGCGATGGTACGGACCATGCCGTCGCCCAGGTGCTGCGCGACCTCAAGGGTCAGCGTCTTCCTCGCGCCCGCCTGCGCCGGGTCGGCGATGTCGACGGTCAGCGCGTTGTAGATCTCGGGCATGGAGTCCACCGGGAACTCCACGTCCACCACGGGCCCCCTGACCCGCGCGATACGGCCCGTGGCCGTGGCCTGCGTGGGGGCCGACTCGGCAGCAGTAGTCATGATCAGCGTTCACTTCCCGCGGTCGCGTCGGCCAAGGCGCTCGCGCCACCGACGATCTCGGTGATTTCCTGGGTGATTTCGGCCTGGCGGGCCGCGTTCGCAAGCCGGGTGAGGGACCGGATGAGGTCCTCGGCGTTGTCGGTCGCGGACTTCATCGCCCGGCGGGTGGCGGCGTGCTTGGAGGCCGCCGCCTGGAGCAGGGCGTTGTAGATCCGGCTCTCGACGTAGCGCGGCAGCAGCGCGTCCAGCACCTGCTCGGCCGACGGCTCGAACTCGTAGAGCGGCGCAGGCTGGTTGCCGCGCTCGAAGACCTCGGCCGACTCCTCGGCCGTCGACTTCAGGGTCAGCGGCAGCATCCTGGCCTCGACCGGCGACTGCGTCATCATCGAGACGAACTCGGTGAAGACGATGTGCAGCTCGTCGACGCCGCCCTCGTCGGTGTCCCGCTGGACCGCCTCGATGAGCGGCGCCGCCACGGCCTTGGCGTCCGCGTACGTCGGGCTGTCCGTGAAACCGGTCCACGACTGGACGACCGGCCGCTCGCGGAAGCCGTAGTACGAGACGCCCTTGCGGCCGACGACGTACGCGTCCACCTGCTTGCCCTGGGCGACCAGCTCGCTCGTCAGGTGCTCGCCCGCCTTGATGGCGTTGGCGGAGTAGCCGCCGGCCAGGCCGCGGTCGGACGTGATCAGCAGCACCGCCGCCCGCCGGGGCCGCTCGGCCTCGGTGGTCAGCGGGTGCTTGACGTCCGCGCCGCGCGCCACGGCCGTGACGGCCTTGGTCAGCTCGTCGGCGTACGGAGCCGACGCGGCCACCTTGCGCTGCGCCTTGACGATGCGCGAGGCCGCGATCATCTCCATGGCGCGGGTGATCTTCTTGGTGGCCGTGACGGACTTGATCCGCCGCTTGTAAACGCGAAGCTGAGCGCCCATGGGTCAGTCCTCGCCCAGCAGCCGGCCGTCCGCCGTCTGGAACTGCTGCTTGAACTGGTTGACCGCCGAGCGGACGGCGTCGAGCGTCTCGTCCGACATCTTGCCGCCCTCCCGGATGGAGGTCATGAGGTCCTTGTGGTCACGGCCCAGGTAGTCCAGCAGCTCGCGCTCGAAGCGGCGGATCTCGCCGACCGGGATGTCGTCCATCAGGCCGCTGGTACCGGACCAGACGGAGACGACCTGGTTCTCGGTCGAGAACGGGCTGTACTGGTCCTGCTTCAGCAGCTCGACCATGCGCTGACCGCGCGCCAGCGCGGACTTGGACGCGGCGTCCAGGTCGGAACCGAAGGCGGCGAACGCCTCCAGCTCGCGGTACTGGGCGAGGTCCACACGCAGCGAACCGGTGATCTGCCGGATCGCCCTGTGCTGCGCGGAGCCGCCGACACGGGAGACGGAGATACCGACGTTCAGCGCCGGGCGCTGGCCCGCGTTGAACAGGTCGGACTCCAGGAAGCACTGGCCGTCGGTGATGGAGATGACGTTGGTCGGGATGAACGCCGACACGTCGTTGGCCTTCGTCTCGACGATCGGCAGGCCGGTCATCGAGCCGCCGCCCATCTCGTCGGAGAGCTTGGCGCAGCGCTCCAGGAGGCGGGAGTGCAGGTAGAAGACGTCGCCCGGGTACGCCTCGCGGCCCGGCGGGCGGCGGAGCAGCAGGGAGACGGCGCGGTAGGCGTCGGCCTGCTTCGACAGGTCGTCGAAGACGATCAGGACGTGCTTGCCCTGGTACATCCAGTGCTGGCCGATGGCCGAGCCCGTGTAGGGCGCGATGTACTTGAAGCCGGCCGGGTCGGACGCGGGGGCGGCCACGATGGTGGTGTAGTCCATCGCGCCGGCCTCCTCCAGCGCGCCGCGCACGGACGCGATGGTGGAGCCCTTCTGGCCGATCGCCACGTAGATGCAGCGGACCTGCTTGTTCGGGTCGCCGGAGCGCCAGTTGTCGCGCTGGTTGATGATCGTGTCCACCGCGAGGGCGGTCTTGCCGGTCTGCCGGTCGCCGATGATCAGCTGGCGCTGGCCGCGGCCGATCGGCGTCATGGTGTCCACGGCCTTGTAGCCGGTCTCCATGGGCTCGTGCACCGACTTGCGCTGCATGACCGAGGGGGCCTGGAGTTCGAGGGCGCGGCGGCCCTCCGACTCGATCTCGCCGCGGCCGTCGATCGGGTTGCCCAGCGGGTCGACGACACGGCCGAGGTACTTGTCGCCGACGCCGACGGACAGCACCTCACCGGTGCGGCGCACCGGCTGGCCCTCCTCGATCCCGCTGAACTCACCGAGGACCACGGTGCCGATCTCGCGCTCCTCAAGGTTGAGGGCGAGGCCGAGGGTGCCGTCCTCGAACTCCAGCAGTTCGTTCGCCATGGCCGAGGGCAGCCCCTCGACCAGCGCGATGCCGTCACCGGCAACGCTGACCGTCCCGACCTCTTCCCGCGAGGCCGCGTCCGGCGTGTACGACTGGACAAAGTTCTCCAGTGCGTCCCGGATCTCATCCGGCCGGATCGTGAGCTCCGCCATCTGGGTTCCCTGCTCTCCTTGTTGGGCCCGTACGTTCGTCCGTCTACGGCCCAACCGGGCCGCTGGTCCTGCAATCTTGTTCTGGCTTCTCGGCGCCGCGCGCGTGACGCTCGCGGCGCGCTCCGCCCGCGCGGTCAGCCGGCGAGGCGCCGGCTGACGTCCTCCAGGCGGTCGGCGACGGTGCCGTGGATGACCTCGTCCCCGACCCGGACCGAGATCCCGCCGACGACGGCCGGGTCCACGTCCAGGTTGAGCTGGATGGGCCGGCCGTACAGCCGGGCCAGGGCGCCGCCCAGGCGTTCCCGCTGCTGGTCGCTCAGCGGCACCGCCGTGGTGACGACCGCGACCGACCGGCCGCGGCGCGCCGCCGCCAGCGTGGACAGCGCGTCGAGCCCTGCCTCCAGGCTACGGCCTCGCGGCCGTTCCACCAGGCGCACGACCAGCCGCTGCGTCACCTCGTGGGTACGGCCGCCGAGCAGGTCGGAGACCAGCCCGGCCCTGGCCGCCACGGCGCCCGGCTCGTTGTTCCGCGCGGCGAGCGAGGCCCGCAGCTGCGGCGAGGTGGCGACGATCCGCGCGAAGCGGAACAGCTCGTCCTCCACCGCGTCCAGGCCGCCGGCCCGCTCCGCGGCGATGAGGTCGGCGCTGTCCGCCAGCTCCTCCACCGCGTCCACCAGGTCGCGGGAGGCCGACCAGCGGGACCTGACCATGCCGGAGACCAGGTCGACGGCCTCTCCCGAGACCTGCCCGGTCAGCAGCCGCGCGACCAGGCCGGCCTTCTGCTCGCCCTGCTGGGCGGGGTCGGTCAGCACCCGGCGCAGCCCGACCTCGCGGTCGAACAGGCCGGTGACCGAGGCCAGGTCGCCTGCGAGGGCGGCGGCGTCGACAGACGTGTTGTCGGCCAGGGCGTCGAGCCGTTCCCTGGCCGCCTCCAGCGCCTCGCGGCTCGCTCCGTTCATGGAGGTCACGCTTCCCTTCCGGACTGGCTGGGGACGCCGGCCTCGGCGCGGTTCTCCAGCTCGTCCAGGAAGCGGTCGATCGTCCTGCTCTGGCGGGCGTGGTCCTCCAGGGACTCACCGACGAGCCGGCCGGCGAGATCGACGGCGAGCTTGCCGACGTCCTGCCGCAGCTGCTCGGCGGCCTGCTTGCGGTCCGCCTCGATCTGGGCGTGGCCGGCGGCGATGATCTCCTCGCGCTGCCGCTGGCCCTCGGCGCGCATCTCCGCGATGAGCGCCGCGCCCTGCTCCTTGGCCTCCTGGCGCAGCCGGCCGGCCTCGTGGCGGGCCTCGGCGAGCTGCTCCCGGTAGCTCTCCAGCGTCTGGCGGGCCTCGGCCTGGGTGGCCTCGGCCTTCTCCATGCCGCCTTCGATGGCCTCGCGACGCTCCTCCAGCGTCTTGTTGATGCTGGGGAGGAGCTTCTTGTAGAAGACGAAGAAGATGACCGCGAAGCAGAAGAGCCCGATGAAGACCTCGGGCCACACCGGCAACAGCGGGCTCTGCGGTCCCTCGCTCTCCGCGAACAACATGGTGGTTGACCTCTCGTCGGTTGGGGCGGGTGGTGCTGGGATCAGATGGCGAACGCCAGCACGAAGCCCATCAGCGCCAGCGCCTCGATGACGGCGAAGCCGAGCAGCATGTTGGTACGGATGAGACCGGCGGCCTCGGGCTGGCGGGCCATGGCCTGCACGCCGTTGCCGAACACGATGCCGACGCCCACACCGGGGCCGATGGCCGCGAGACCGAAGCCGATGGTGTTGACGCTGCCTTCGACGGCGGCAAGGGTTTCGAAAGCGGACATGTCGGTGGTTCCTTCTCTGTGGTGGGCCGGTGGGGGGTTGGCCCACCGGTGGGTCGTGCGGTCGGGAAGGTCTTGCTGGCTCTCAGTGCGCCTCTTCGAGCGCCTGGGAGAGGTATGTGGCGGTCAGGACGGTGAAGACGTACGCCTGGAGCGCCTGGATGAACAGCTCGAAGACGGTCAGCACGAGTGCCAGGACCAGCGCGGGGATCGCGTAGAGCGTGCCGACGACGGTGCCCAGCATGTACCAGCTGGCCGTGATGAACAGCAGCAGCAGGAGGTGGCCGGCGAACATGTTGGCGAAGAGCCGGACGGCCAGCGTGAACGGCCGCAGGAACACGTTCGAGATGAACTCGATCGGCGTGAGGACGACGTAGATGCCCTTGGGCAGGCCGCTGGGGACGCAGAGGTTCCGCAGGCCGCCGGCGAAGCCGTTGGTCCTGAAGGTGACCGTCATGTAGACGACCCACACCGTCACCGCGAGCGCGGCCGGGAAGGCGATCGCCGAGGTGACGGGGAACTGGGCGAACGGGATGACCGCCCAGACGTTCATCACCCAGACGAAGAAGAACAGCGAGACGAGCAGCGGGACGTACGGTTCGCCCTTCTTGCCGATGATCTCGCGGGAGATGCCCCGGTGGACGAAGTCGTAGCCCGCCTCGGCGACCATCTGGAGCTTGCCGGGAACGACCTTCGGCTTGGCGAACGCGGTCCAGAAGAAGGCCAGGATCGCGACCGTGCCGAGCAGCGCCAGCAGCATGATCTTGTTGAACTCGATCGGACCGATGCTGAACAGCGGGTCGAAGATGAACGACCACACCGACGGAGCGGGGAAGCCGCAGTCCTGGAACAGATGGCAATCGGTCTCGAAGGCGAGCAGCTGATCGTTACTCACCGTGAGCTCCCTCGGCGTGACGCATGAATACGGCTACCTCGATGTGTCGGCGTGGCAGCGTGCCACGGGACGGCACTGGACTGGGTGTGGCGGAAGGCGGGCCGGTCAGCGTGCGCACGGCTGTCCCGCACAGCCCGTGCCGCGACGCCCCGGCTTCCGGCGACGGACGATAGCAGCCCGCGACGACACCGGTTATCCACCCCTCGCCCCGGCTCATCGCCGGCCGCCGGGTGGCGCCGTGCCCGACTCCGGCACGACGTAGGGCGTCTTGGACGTGACATGCGCCCGGACCGTGCCGCCGAGCCAGGCGGCGATGCCCACCACGACGCCCGCCGCGAAGGCCCGTCCGTCGAGGAACGAGGCGTCGCGCAGCAGGAGAAGGAGGACGAGCAGCAGCCCCATCTGGGTCGTGTAGATCAACAGGGCCGCGCCCATGAAGAGTTCGGGCCAGCGGTCTCCGACGGCGCTGAGCGAGACCATGCCGAGCGCGAAGAAACCGGCGGCCACCAGGACGCCGAGCGCGACCCCGACGGCGCCGTCCGTGGCGGCCGTCACCGCGCCGACGGCAACGGCGAGCACACCTACCGCGGCAGTGGGGATCGCGGCGCCGCGGATGATCCGGGCGTCGTTGGACTGCATGGAAGTGTTTCTCCGGCGGGGCTTCGGGGACGTGTCGTCTTCGACATTGGCGGTGTCCGGCGGGCTCGGGCGGTCGTGCCGGGGACGGTGCGCGATCCGCCGTGGGGGCCGGTTCGCGCGGGGCGTGACCGCCGCGCCTGACGGGCGTGTTCTGAGTCCGGCGGTGGGCTGCGGCGCCGGGCTTTCGTGAACGCTATCACAAACTATTTGATGAGGTCTTTACCCAGTTCGTGTGGAGGAGATCACACGGGAGGAGTATTCACGGCGTTGCGCCGCTGACGCTGTGGGTGACATCTGTTAAGAGCGGGTGTCGATCTTCCGGCGGTCGGCGAAACGCTTGCGGTCACCGACCGCCGTGGCGCCGTGGGGGCCCGCGTGCGGGGGGCGCGGCTGCTCCCTCGCGGCCATTCCCGCGTCCGTGGACGACGGCCCGGCACCGGGGCCCTCCCCCGGCCCGCCAGGCGCCTCGGCGGGCCGCTGCGCGGTGCCGTGGCCCGTTCCCGCCGGTACGGCCGCCTCCGCCGACTGCCGTTGGGCGGCGAGCCGTTCCTGGCGCCGGATGCGGTAGCGCGGCGGCACCACGCGCTCGGCCCACGGGGGCACGCGCGGGGTGAAGCGCGGCAGCAGCAGCACGATGAGCCCCAGCGCGCTGAGCGCCAGCACGGTCGGCACGATCCAGGCGCTCAGCGACTGCACCGAGTACGCGACGGCGCCGAACCCGATCAGCGCCGACCAGAAGTACATGATCAGCACGGCGCGGGTCTGCGAGTGCCCGATCTCCAGCAGCCGGTGGTGCAGGTGCCCGCGGTCGGCGGAGAACGGCGAACGCCCGTTCCAGGTGCGGCGGACGATCGCCATCACCAGGTCGGCGAACGGGACGGCGATGATCGTCAGCGGCAGCAGCAGCGGGATGTAGACCGGGATCAGCTCCTGGACCGTCGTCGACTCGGACTGTGTGAACAGGTTCACGGCGTCCGGGTCCACCTGGCCCGTGATCGACACGGCGCCCGCCGCCAGCACCAGGCCGAGCAGCATCGAGCCGGAGTCGCCCATGAAGATGCGCGCCGGATGCAGGTTGTGCGGCAGGAAGCCGGCGCACATGCCGATCAGCACGGCGGCGAAGAGCGTGCCGGGCGCCGCCGCCTCGATGCCGTAGCCGTACCAGATGCGGTAGCTGTACAGGAAGAACGCCGCCGCCGCGATGCCCACCATGCCGCCCGCGAGGCCGTCGAGGCCGTCCACGAAGTTCACCGCGTTGATCGTGATCACGACCAGCGCGACGGTCAGCAGCGTGCCCTGGAGCGGGGTGAGCGCGACGACGCCGACGGTCGGGATCGGCAGCCACAGGATCGTGAGGCCCTGGAGGACCATGACGCCCGCCGCGACCATCTGGAGGCCGAGCTTCAGCAGCGCGTCCACGCCGTACCGGTCGTCCAGGACGCCGATCACCCAGATCAGGGCGGCACCGGACAGCAGCGCGCGCGGCTCGTCCGACAGCCGGAAGACCTCGCCGACGTTCTCCAGCTGCGACGCCGCGAGCAGACCGGCGCACAGGCCGCCGAACATGGCGATGCCGCCGAGACGCGGCGTCGGCTCGCGGTGGACGTCGCGGGCCCTGATCGCCGGCATCGCGCCCCAGGCGATGGCGAACTTCCGCACCGGACCGGTCAGCAGGTAGGTGACGGCCGCCGCGACGCAGAGCGTCAACAGGTATTCGCGCACAGAAAGCCCCGATGGTCTCGCTGGACTGCCGCGCAACACCCTCTCACGTTTCAGTCCCTCCTTCGCCGCCCCGCTGTCCGCTCCCTGCCCGTCCGTCCCCTCTGTCCCCCACCCGTCTCCGGCGCGGTCATCCGGGGCCGGGTCAGCGCAGGGCGTGCCTGGCCTGCGCGCGGCGCGGCGGGACGCCGGTCAGGGCCGTCACGACCGGTTCGAGCGCCGTGCGGATCTCCTCGCCGACGCTGCGGAAGTACGGCAGCGGCGCGCCGTACGGGTCCTGCACCTCGTCCGCCTCGGCCGTGGGCGCGAGCAGCCAGCCGCGCAGGGCGGCGGCGGCCCGCGCGAGGGCGCGGGCGCGTTCCACCAGGCCCTCGGGCGACTCGGCGGCCGGCAGCGTCGCCATGTCGATGGCGCGCACGAGGCGCGTGAACTCCTTGAGCGTGAACGTCCGCAGCCCCGCCGAGTGCCCCATCGAGATGACCTGCGCGCGGTGGTCCCGGGTGGCGGTCAGGACGAGGTCGGCCTGGACGACGTGCTCGTCCAGCAGCTCGCGGCCGGTGAAGCCGCCCGGGTCGGCGCCGTACTCGGCCAGCAGCTGCGCGGCGTGCTCCTCCATGGGCGCGCCCTCGTGCCCCCATGTGCCGGCGCTCTCCACGACGAGGCCGCGCGCGAACGGGCCGAGCCGCTCGTCGAGCGCCTGGCGGGTGAGGCGTTCGGTGATCGGGGAGCGGCAGACGTTGCCGGTGCTGACGTGGAGGATGCGGAAGACGCGTGCCGGGGTGCCGGCCGCCTCGGCCGCCCGTATGCCGGTGGCCGCGTGGCTCCCCGGCGGCGGAGGGGGTGGGGGCGGCGGAGGTGGAGGCGGGCTCAACGGGACGTCTCCAGATCGGGAACGACCTTCCGCAGCTCCTCCTCGCTCACCGCCCCGGCGCGCAGCAGCACCGGTACGCGACCGGTGACGTCGACGATGGACGACGGCACGGCGTCCGGCGTCGGCCCGCCGTCGAGGTAGACGGAGACCGCGTCGCCGAGCATCTCCCTGGCGGCGTCGCAGGTCTGCGGCGGGGCGTGGCCGGTGAGGTTGGCGCTGGAGACGGCCATCGGGCCGAACTCCTTCAGCAGCTCGATCGCGACCGGGTGCAGCGGCATGCGGACGGCGACCGTGCCGCGCGTCTCGCCCAGGTCCCAGGCCAGCGACGGCTGGTGGCGCGCGACGAGGGTGAGCGCGCCTGGCCAGAAGGCGTCGACCAGTTCCCAGGCGCGCTCGCCGAAGTCGGTGACGAGGCCGTGCAGCGTGGTGGGCGAGCCGATGAGGACGGGCGAGGGCATGCTCCGGCCGCGGCCCTTGGCGGCCAGCAGGTCGCCGACGGCGCCGGGCGAGAAGGCGTCGGCGCCGATGCCGTAGACCGTGTCGGTCGGCAGGACGACCAGTTCGCCGCGGCGGGCGGCGGAGGCGGCCTCGCGCAGGCCGTTCTTGCGATCGACGGCGACGGAGCAGTCGTAACGACGTGCCATGGGTGAAGTGTCTCCTCTCACCGTTGCCGGGTTTACCGCGCGACCCGGCGGGCGGTGGCGAACCTGGGCCTGTTGTTGAGGTCGGGATGGTCGGCGGCGTCGGCCCAGCCGCGGTCCTCGGTGAAGATCCACGGCACCTGGCCGCCCTGGGTGTCGGCGTGCTCGACCACGACCATGCCGCCGGGGCGCAGGAGCCGGTGGGCGGCCCGTTCGAGGCCCCGGATGACGTCGAGGCCGTCCTCGCCGGAGAAGAGCGCGAGCTGGGGGTCGTAGTCCCTGGCCTCGGGCGCCACGTACTCCCACTCGGTGAGGGGGATGTACGGCGGGTTGGAGATCACCAGGTCGGCCTGGCCGGTCAGTTCGGGCAGGGCGGTGCGCGCGTCCCCGTGGTGGAGGACGACGCGGCTGCCCTCCGCGTTGCGCCTGGCCCACTCCAGCGCCGCCTCGTCCAGCTCGACGGCGTGGACGCGGGAGCGCGGCACCTCCTGGGCGAGCGCGAGGGCGATGGCGCCCGAGCCCGTGCACAGGTCGATGATCAGCGGTTCGGCGACGTCCATGGCGCGGACGGCGTCTATGGCCCAGCCGACGACCGACTCGGTCTCCGGGCGCGGGACGAACACCCCGGGGCCCACCTGGAGTTCGAGGTAGCGGAAGAACGCGCGCCCCGTGATGTGCTGGAGCGGCTCGCGCGCCTCGCGCCGCGCGACGGCCTCCCAGTACCTGGCGTCGAACTCGGCGTCGGGCACGGTGTGCAGCTTCGCGCGCTCGGTGCCGTGCACGTAGGCGGCCAGCTCCTCCGCGTCGAAGCGCGGCGAGGGCACGCCCGCGTCGGCCAGCCGCTGGGTGGCGCGGGCGACCTCGGCCAGCAGCACGGACCGTGACGGGGGCTGGGACGGCGGCGGGGACGGGGACGATGCGGTCACGGAGCCCACCCTACGCACCCGCCGTCACTGCGCCGCCGCCAGCTTCGCCGCGGCGTCGGCGTCCACGCAGGCCTGGATGACGGCGTCGAGGTCGCCGTCGAGCACGTGGTCGAGGTTGTACGCCTTGAAGCCGACGCGGTGGTCGGAGATGCGGTTCTCCGGGTAGTTGTACGTGCGCACGCGCTCGGAGCGGTCCACGGTGCGGACCTGGCTGCGGCGTGCGTCGGACGCCTCGCGGTCCGCCTCCTCCTGCGCGGCGGCCAGCAGGCGGGCGCGGAGGATGCGCAGGGCCTGCTCGCGGTTCTGGAGCTGGCTCTTCTCGTTCTGGCAGGACACGACGATGCCGGTCGGCAGGTGTGTGATGCGCACGGCGGAGTCGGTGGTGTTCACGGACTGGCCGCCGGGTCCTGACGAGCGGTAGACGTCGATGCGGAGATCGTTCGGGTTGACGTCGATGTCCACGTCCTCGGCCTCCGGGAGCACGAGCACGCCCGCCGCCGAGGTGTGGATGCGGCCCTGCGACTCGGTGGCCGGGACGCGCTGCACACGGTGGACGCCGCCCTCGTACTTCAGCCGCGCCCAGACGCCCTGGCCGGGCTCGGGGGTGCCCCGGGACTTCACGGCCACGGAGACGTCCTTGTAGCCGCCGAGGTCCGACTCGTTCCCGTCGAGGATCTCGGTGCGCCAGCCGACGCGTTCCGCGTACCGCAGGTACATCCGCAGGAGGTCGCCGGCGAAGAGGGCCGACTCGTCGCCGCCCTCGCCCGCCTTGATCTCCAGGATGACGTCCTTGTCGTCGCTCGGGTCGCGCGGGACGAGCAGGAGGCGCAGCTCGTCGGTCAGCTCCTCGCGGCGCGCGGTCAGCTCCTTGACCTCGGCGGCGAAATCCGGGTCCTCGGCGGCCAGTTCGCGGGCGGCCTCGATGTCGTCGCCGCAGGACTTCCAGGCCCGGTAGGCGGTGATGACCGGGGTCAGCTCGGCGTAGCGCTTGCCGAGGCGCCGGGCGGCGGCCTGGTCGGCGTGCACCCCCGGGTCGGCGAGCTTCCGTTCGAGGTCGGCGTGTTCGCCGATGAGTTCCTCGACCGCCTCGAACATCGTGCGTGCTCCTGGGCTCGTGTGGGTGCGTCTCGTGGGGGTGCGTCTCGCGGGGCCCGCGCGGGCGGGGACGCGAACGGCGCCGGTCCGGCCGCTCACGAGGGGAGCGGCCGGGCCCGGCGCCGTCGGGGTCGCTACTTGCGGGCGGACCCGGCGTTCTTGCCGAAGCGCGCCTCGAAGCGGGCGACGCGGCCGCCGGTGTCGAGGATCTTCTGCTTGCCGGTGTAGAACGGGTGGCACTCGGAGCACATGTCGGCGCGGATGCTGCCGCCGTCGATGGTGCTGCGGGTGGTGAACGTGGCGCCGCAGGTGCAGCTGACCTGGGTCTCGCCGTACGCCGGGTGGATGTCGCGCTTCACGGTCTCTCCTTGGTTCGGGAGGGCTCCGGGTCGGTACGCGGGCGCGTGCCGTGAACCGGGGCCGACGCTCCAGTCTGCCAGGACTGTTCCCGGCAGCCAAAACGGGGTACGCGCCTGAGCTATTCCCCCGCGTCCAGGGCCGCCCGCGGCTCCCCCGTACCCGCCCTGACGCTCTGGACGGTCCCCTCGCGCGCCGCCGAGTCCCGCAGCGCGGACTCGGGCACGGGCCGGTCGTCGCGCAGCGCGCCCCACACCGCGCGCGCCTGCCGTTCCATGGGCACCACGCGGTTGGGGTCGAGCGGGTCGTACGTGACGGGCAGCGTCGCCATCTCCAGGTCGTCCGAGCCGATGCCCTGGAACGTCCTGCCGAGCGCCGCCAGCTCGGAGACCGAGCCGAGGTCCTTGTCGGTGGTGACGGTCGAGGTGGCGGTGTCGGCGAGGTCGTAGAGCCGCTTCGGGTCGGTGACCAGGCCGAGGCCGCTGACCTGGTCGGCGAGCGCCTGGAGGAACGTGTGCTGGAGCTGGATGCGGCTGAGGTCGCTGCCGTCCCCGACCGCCTTGCGGGTGCGGACGAGCGCGAGAGCCTGCTCGCCGTCGAGGGTGTGCGTCCCGGCCGGGAGGTCCAGCTTGCTGTCGCGGTCGTCGATGGCCTGGGTCGTCGTGATCTCGACGCCGCCCAGCGTGTCGATGAGGCGGGCGAAGCCCTTGAAGTCCACTTCGAGGTAGTGGTCCATGCGCAGGCCGGTCAGCTCCTCGACGGTCTTCACCGCGCACGCGGGGCCACCGACCGTGTACGCCTCGTTGAACATCGAGCGGGGCCGGGCGGGTGCGGTGCCGCCGCCGGTGCGTTCGCAGGAGGGACGGCTGACGAGGGTGTCGCGCGGTATCGACACGACGGTGGCGGCGTCCCCGGCGGCGTTCACGTGGACGACCATCGCGGTGTCGGCGCGGGCGCCCGGCTCGTTGCCGTAGGAGCCGTTCGCGCCCGCCCGGGAGTCGGAGCCGAGGACGAGGAGGTCCATCGACCCGTTGGGGCTGTCCTCGGGGCGGTCGGCGCCGAGCGCGGAGTCGATGTCGATCTGCGAGATGTTGCCGTCCAGCTTGACCCACAGCGCGGTGACGCCCGCGCCGCTGACCAGCAGCAGCCCGGCGAGGGCCAGCAGCACCGCGCGCAGGACCCGGCTCCGGCGGCTGCGCGGCGTACCGCGGCGCCGGCGGCGCGGGAGGCGCTGCCGCCTGCGGGTGCCCGGTCCGTCCGGTTCGCCACTCATTCATCCATGCTGCCCCCGTGGGGCGGGGGGCGCTCGTCGATCTTCCGGGGCGCGCGGCACGGCACGCGTACGCCCCCGGTCCGCGCGGGGCCGGGGGCGTACGGGTGGTGCGGGGTGGAACGGGGTGGTGCGGGTCAGTCGCCGCTCGGCGTCGGCGTCGTCTTCTGGATCTGGAGCAGGAACTCGGCGTTGCTCTTGGTCTTCTTCATCTTGTCCAGGAGCAGTTCGATGGCCTGCTGCTGGTCCAGCGCGTGCAGGACGCGGCGCAGCTTCCAGACGATGGCCAGTTCCTCGCTGCCGAGGAGGATCTCCTCCTTGCGCGTGCCGGACGCGTCGACGTCCACGGCGGGGAAGATGCGCTTGTCGGAGAGCTTCCGGTCGAGCTTGAGCTCCATGTTGCCGGTGCCCTTGAACTCCTCGAAGATCACCTCGTCCATGCGCGAGCCGGTCTCGACCAGCGCGGTGGCCAGGATGGTCAGCGAGCCGCCGTCCTCGATGTTGCGCGCGGCGCCGAAGAACTTCTTCGGCGGGTAGAGCGCGGCGGAGTCGACGCCACCGGACAGGATGCGGCCCGAGGCGGGCGCGGCCTGGTTGTAGGCGCGGCCGAGACGGGTGATGTTGTCCAGCAGCAGGACCACGTCGTGGCCCAGCTCCACGAGGCGCTTGGCGCGCTCGATGGCCAGTTCCGCGATGGTGGTGTGGTCCTCCGAGGGCCGGTCGAAGGTCGAGGAGATGACCTCGCCCTTGACCGCGCGCTGCATGTCGGTGACCTCTTCGGGACGCTCGTCCACGAGGACGACCATCAGGTGGCACTCGGGGTTGTTGTGCGTGATCGAGTTGGCGATCGACTGCATGATCGTGGTCTTGCCGGTGCGCGGCGGGGCCACGATCAGGCCGCGCTGGCCCTTGCCGATGGGCGCGACGAGGTCGATGATGCGCGGGATCAGGGCGCCCGGGTCGTTCTCCAGGCGCAGGCGCTCCTGCGGGTACAGCGGCGTCAGCTTGTTGAACTCGGGACGGCCGCGGCCCTGTTCGGCCGACGTGCCGTTGACCGAGTCGAGGCGGACCAGCGCGTTGAACTTCTCGCGGCGCTCGCCGTCCTTGGGCTGGCGGACCGCGCCGGTGACGTGGTCGCCCTTGCGCAGGCCGTTCTTGCGGACCTGGGCGAGCGAGACGTACACGTCGTTCGGACCCGGCAGGTAGCCGGAGGTGCGGACGAACGCGTAGTTGTCGAGGATGTCGAGGATGCCCGCGACGGGGATCAGGACGTCGTCGTCGGTGATCTGCGGCTCGACGACCTCGTCACGGCCGCGCCGCCCGCGGCGGTCGCGGTACCGTCCGCGGCGTCCGCGGCGGCCGCCGTCGAAGTCGTCGTCACGGTCGTCGTCGCGGCGCCTGTCGCGGTCCCTGTCACGCTCGCGGTTGCCGTCGCGGTCACGGTCGCGGTTGCGGCCCTGGCCCTGGGCGTTCTGGCCGCCCTGGTTGTTGTTCTGGTTGTTGTTCTGGTTGTTGTGCTGACCGCCCTGGCCGCCCTGGCCGCCCTGGCCCTGCGCGCCGCTCTTGTCGCGGCGGCCACGGTCGCGGTCGCGGTCACGCTTGGGCTGGCGCTCCTGCTGGCCGTCGCCCTGGCCCTTGCCACCCTGCTCGGCGGCGGGGGCCGGCTCGGCGCGGTCCGCGGTCTCGGGGGCGGCGGTCGCGGCCTTGGCCTCGCCCTGCCCCGGGATGTCGATCTGCTGCGCGGCACCGGACTCCTCACCGGTGCGGGCGCGGGAGGTGGCGCGGCGCCTGGGCTTCTCGGCGGCCTCGGCGGCGGGTCCCGCCTCACCCGCCGGCGACGGCGCGCCGCCGGCCTGCTTCTCCTTGATGACCTCGATCAGCTGGCTCTTGCGCATCCGCGCCGTGCCCCTGATCCCCAGCTTCGCCGCGACCTGCTGCAACTCGGCAAGCACCATGCCCTCAAGGCCGGTGCCGGCGCGCCGGCGCCGGGGCGCGGCGGAGGCGGCAGGAGCGTCCGTGGCGGACGCGGTGGCAGCACCGGCGCTCTTGCCGGCGGTGTCGGCACTCACGCCCATCAGATCGGTGGTGTCGCTCACTAAGGGTCCTTCCCTGGAGCGGACGTCGGCCTGTCTGGCTCGGCGACCGGTCGTGCTGTCCGGCTGCGGCCCTGTGCGGTGGACCGGCCGGTGCGGTAGATCCCGCCCGCTCACTGCGCGCGGCGGAGGATTCGATTCATGAGTGGTGCGCGGGGTCGCGGACTGCTTCCGCCGCACCGGACTCCGGAGCGTGCTCGGCGCTACCAGGCAGGCTGCTCAGGCAGATGAGTGGAGGCTCCCGGAGGAAGAGGTGGCCCCAGAAAGGTGACCCCGGAATTCCGCACCGGACCCGTCGGGTGGTAGGTGCGGACTTGAGATTAACACTACCGGACGTCGCGTTCATTCCCCCTCTCGACGACTTTTCGGCGGCGGGCCCGCCGCGGGGTCACCGGCCCTGCCCGGCCAGCGGGAGGACGCTGGCGCCCGCCGTGTCCAGGTCCAGCCGGTTCGCCGTCCAGCCGTCACCGGCCAGCCGGGCGGTCTTGTCGGCCTGGCCCTCGTCGGCCAGCGCCAGCACGGTGGGGCCCGCGCCGGAGATCACGGCGGGCACGCCGTCCGAGCGCAGCCGGTGCACGAGGGCGGCGCTCTCCGGCATCGCCGGGGCGCGGTACTCCTGGTGCAGCCGGTCCTCGGTGGCGGGCAGCAGCAGCTCGGGGCGCCTGGTCATGGCCTCGACGAGCAGCGCGGCGCGGCCCGCGTTCGCCGCCGCGTCCACGTGCGGGACGGTGCGGGGCAGCAGCCCCCTGGCGGTCTCGGTCGCCAGCGGCCGTGACGGGACGAAGACGACGGGGACGACACCGGGCGCCGGGTCCATGCGCACGGCCCGCACCGCGCCGCCCTCGCCCCAGGCGAGCGTGAAGCCGCCGAGGAGGCAGGCGGCGACGTTGTCGGGGTGGCCCTCGATCTCGGCGGCCAGCTCCAGCAGCGCCGCGTCGTCGATCCGGCTCTCGCCGCCCGTGGTCACCGCGCGGGCCGCGACCAGACCGGCGCAGATGGCCGCCGAGGAGGAGCCGAGGCCGCGCCCGTGCGGGATGCGGTTGGCGCAGACCACCTCAAGGCCGCGCGGCTGCCCGCCGAGCGCGTCGAACGCGGTGCGCAGCGAGCGGACCAGGAGGTTGCCCTCGTCGCGCGCGACGGTGTCCGCGCCCTCGCCCGCGATGTCCACGTCGAGGCCGCTGTCGGCCACCCGGACGACCACGTCGTCGTACAGGCCGAGGGCGAGGCCCAGCGCGTCGAAGCCGGGGCCGAGGTTGGCGCTGGTCGCGGGGACGCGCACCCGTACGGCGGCGGCGCGGAAGGCGGGATGGGCCATCGCTGGATGACTCTCCTTGCTGAGACGTGCGGCCTTGCTGAGACGTGCGGCGCGCCCCCTGGACGTGGCGCGCACGGCGGCGGCGACACGCGGGACGTGCGGCGCGGGGGGAGCCCCGCCACGCGGGCACGGCACGGGCGGCGCACCGCCCGGGGGACGAAGGCCAGCGTATCGAAGGAAGGTTCAGACGCGATACAGGGCTGCCAGGTGTCGTCCCGCCACGCCCCCGGTCAGGCCAGGCCGAGGCGTTCCGCGGCGGCGTCCGCGTCCACCGGGACGGTGACGGGGCGGGGGGCGCCGGCCACGGCCCAGTCGGGGTCCTTCAGCCCGTTGCCGGTGACCGTGCAGACGATCCGCTGCCCCGGATCGACGAGGCCCAGCTCGTGCGCCTTGAGCAGTCCGGCGACGGACGCGGCGGAGGCGGGCTCGACGAAAACGCCCTCCTGCGCGGCCAACAGCCGGTAGGCGGACAGGATCTGACGGTCAGTCACCTCGTCGATGAAGCCGCCGGACTCGTCGCGCGCCCGCTCGGCGAGCGTCCAGGACGCGGGGTTGCCGATGCGGATGGCGGTGGCGATCGTCGTGGGGTCCTTGACCGGCTCGCCGCGGACGAGGGGGGCGGAGCCGGAGGCCTGGAAGCCCCACATGCGGGGGGTGCGGCCGGCGGGCCCGTCGGCCGCGTACTCCCCGTAGCCCTTCCAGTACGCGGTGATGTTGCCCGCGTTGCCGACCGGCAGGACATGGATGTCGGGGGCGTCGCCGAGCATGTCCACGATCTCGAACGCGGCGGTCTTCTGGCCCTCGATGCGCACCGGGTTGACAGAGTTGACAAGTGCCACCGGGTACTTCTCGGACAGGCCGCGGGCCAGCGTCAGGCAGTCGTCGAAGTTGCCGTCCACCTGGAGGATGCGCGAGCCGTGCACGAGCGCCTGGCCCATCTTGCCCAGCGCGATCTTGCCCTGCGGCACGAGGACGGCGCACACCATCCCGGCACGCACCGCGTACGCGGCGGCGGAGGCGGAGGTGTTGCCCGTCGAGGCGCAGATGACGGCGCGGGCGCCCTCCTCCTTGGCCTTGGAGATCGCCATGGTCATGCCGCGGTCCTTGAAGGAGCCGGTCGGGTTCGCGCCCTCGACCTTGAGGTGCACCTCGCAGCCGGTGCGCTCGGAGAGCACCTGGGCGGGCACGAGCGGCGTACCACCCTCACGCAGAGTCACCACCGGAGTGCCGGCCGTGACCGGGAGCCGGTCGCGGTACTCCTCGATGACGCCCCGCCACTGGCGGCTGGTGGCGGAGATGGCGGGTGAGTTCATGACGATCGTGCCCTTCGTGTTGGCTGCGCCGCGCACGGCGCTACTCCCCTTCGACGCGCATGATGCTCGCGACGCCGTGCACCGTGTCCAGTTTCCGCAGCTCCTCGACGGTCGCCGAGAGCGCGGCATCGGGAGCCCGGTGCGTGACGACGACGAGCTGCGCCTCGCCGTCCTTGCCGGTCTGCCGCACCGTGTCGATGGACACGCCCTGATCCGCGAAGACCATGGCGCACTGGGCGAGCACGCCCGGTTTGTCGGCCACGTCGAGACTGATGTGGTAGCGCGTGACGACCTCGCCCATGGGGCCGACCGGCAGCGCCGCGTACGCCGACTCGCCGGGGCCGCGGCCGCCGCTGAGCCGGTTGCGGCAGGCCGCCACCAGGTCGCCGAGCACAGCCGACGCGGTGGGCACGCCGCCCGCGCCGGGACCGTAGAACATCAGCTGGCCCGCCGCGTCCGCCTCGACGAAGACGGCGTTGTACGCCTCGCGCACCGACGCGAGCGGGTGCGTCAGCGGGATCATCGCCGGGTGGACACGCGCGGTGACGGACCGGCCGTCCTCGGCCCGTTCGCAGATCGCCAGCAGCTTGACCGTGCAGCCCATCTTGCGGGCGCTCGCGATGTCGGCGGCCGTGACCTCGGTGATGCCCTCGCGGTGCACGTCGTCGAGCGAGACGCGGCTGTGGAACGCGATGCCGGCCAGGATCGCGGCCTTCGCGGCGGCGTCGAAGCCCTCCACGTCGGCGGTCGGGTCGGCCTCGGCGTACCCGAGGGCGGTGGCCTCCTGGAGCGCCTCGCCGTAGCTCGCGCCGCTGGACTCCATGCGGTCGAGGATGAAGTTGGTGGTGCCGTTCACGATGCCGAGGACGCGGTTCACGTTGTCGCCCGCGAGGGACTCGCGCAGCGGGCGCAGCAGCGGGATCGCCCCGGCGACGGCGGCCTCGAACCAGAGGTCGGCGCGGTGCGCGGCCGCGGCGGCGTGCAGGGTCGGGCCGTCCTGGGCGAGGAGCGCCTTGTTCGCGGTGACGACGCCGGCGCCGTGCTCGAACGCGCTGGTGAGCAGCGTCCTGGCCGGTTCGATCCCGCCGATCAGCTCGACCACGACGTCGATGTCGCCGCGCGCCACGAGGCCCGCCGCGTCGGTCGTGACCAGCTCCGGCGCGACACCGCCGCGCACCCGGTCGGGGCGGCGTACGGCGACCCCGGCCAGTTCGACCGGCGCGCCGATGCGGGCGGCGAGGTCGGCGGCGTGCGTCGTCATCAGGCGGGCGACCTGGGAGCCGACGACCCCACAACCCAGCAGCGCCACCTTCAGCGGACGGCTTCGCACCATGCGACCTCGCCTTTCAGCTTCTTCTCCGGCCCCCGCGGGGCCCTTCCAGTCTCACGCACCGGGCGCGGCCCCCCGCCGCACGTTCACTATGCGGACTGGGGGGCGCGCGGCCCGTTCAGCCGACGTCGAGCCCGAGGAGGTCGTCCTCCGTCTCGCGGCGGACGATGACGCGGGCCTCCCCGTCCTGCACCGCGACCACGGGCGGGCGGGGCGTGTGGTTGTAGTTGCTCGCCATCGAGCGGCAGTACGCGCCGGTGGCGGGGACGGCGATCAGGTCGCCGGGCGCCAGGTCGGCGGGCAGCCAGGCGTCGCGTACGACGATGTCGCCGCTCTCGCAGTGCTTGCCGACGACGCGCACCAGCATCGGCTCGGCGCCGGAGGCGCGGGAGACGAGGGCGACGGAGTACTCGGCGTCGTAGAGGGCGGTGCGGATGTTGTCGGACATGCCGCCGTCGACGCTGACGTACGTCCGCAGGCCGGGGAGCGGCTTCACGGTGCCGACCTCGTACAGCAGGAACGCGCCGGGACCGACGATCGCCCGGCCCGGCTCGACCGACAGCCGGGGCACGGCGAGGCGGGCCGCCTCGCACTCGCGGGCCAGGATGTCGCCGAGGGTCTTGGCGATCTGGTGCGGCTCGGCGGGGTCGTCGGCGGAGGTGTAGGCGATGCCGAGGCCGCCGCCGAGGTCCACCTCGGGCAGTTCGACGCCGTGCTCGTCGCGGATGGCGGCGAGCAGGCCGACGACGCGGCGCGCGGACACCTCGAAGCCCGCCATGTCGAAGATCTGCGAGCCGATGTGCGAGTGCAGCCCGGCCGGCTCCAGGGTCCCGGGGTGCGCGAGGACGCGGCGTACGGCCTCGGCGGCGGTGCCGTCGGCGAGGGCGAGGCCGAACTTCTGGTCCTCGTGCGCCGTCGCGATGAACTCGTGCGTGTGCGCCTCGACGCCGACCGTGACGCGGATCAGCACCCGCTGCCGTACGCCGTGCCGCTCGGCGGCGGCGGCCACGCGGTCGATCTCCTGGAGGGAGTCGAGCACGATGTGGCCGACGCCGGCGGCGACGGCGCGGTCGATCTCGGCGAGCGACTTGTTGTTGCCGTGCAGCGCGATGCGCTCCGGGGGGAACTGCGCGGCCAGCGCGGTGGCCAGCTCGCCGCCCGAGCAGACGTCGAGGTTGAGCCCCTCCTCGCGCAGCCAGCGGACGACGGCGCGCGACAGGAACGCCTTGCCCGCGTAGTACACGTCGGCGCCGGTGCCGAACGCCTCGCGCCAGGCGCGGCAGCGCGCGCGGAAGTCGGCCTCGTCCAGGACGTACGCGGGGGTGCCCTGCTCGGCCGCCAGGCGGCGCACGCCGATGCCGCCGACGCGGACCTCGCCGTCGTCGCCGCGCGCGACGGTCAGGGACCAGACGCGGGGGTCGAGGCGGTTCAGGTCGGCGGGCGGCGCGGCGTAGTGCCCCTCGGGCAGGACATCGGCGTGACGGGGCCCGGCGGGGTGGGCGGAACGGCTCATGGGTCTTCTCTCTCACATGTCACATGTGGTCGGGCGCGCTGATGCCCAGCTGGCGCAGGCCGTCGGCGAGCACCGTCCCGGTGGCCTGGGCGAGGGCCAGCCGGGCGCGGTGGACGGCCGAGGGTTTCTCGTCGCCGGCGGGCAGGGCGGCGTGGCCGTGACCGGTGGCGGCGGAGGCGCGGGCGACCCGGTCGAGCCAGCGGGCGGGGCGGGCGGGGGGCCGTTCCCCGAGGAGCGTGAGCAGGGCACGTTCGGCGGGGGCGTACGCGGTGGCGTCGGGCGCGGGCGTGACGCCGAGGGCGCGGGCGCCGTGCGTGACGGCGCGGGCGCGGGCGTGGGCGTACCGGACGCGGAAGAGGGGGTTCGTGTCGCGCTGGACGAGCAGGGCGGGCCCTGGCGCGGTGCCCGTCGCCTCGGCCCAGCGCGCGGCGTCGCGGGCCGGGTCCTCGGGCAGCGGGGCGGGGCGGGGGCGGGCGAGAAGGTCGGCGAGGAGGCCGCCCTCGTCGTCCACGGCGATGGTGAGGAACGCGCCGCCGGTGACCTCCACGGCCCGCACACCCGCGACGTCGAGCAGCCCGTCCCGCAGGACGCGGGCCACCTCGGCGGCGGGGCGCCCGGCGGGTCCCGCGAGGCGCAGCGCGATGGGGGTGGCCCAGCCCGTACGGCCGTGGGGCGCGCGCCGGAGCGCGACCCAGTCGTCCCCGGCCACGACGCCGAGGCCGTCGCGCGCGGTGCGCAGGACGGCGGCGGAGAGCTGGGCGGGGGTCACGGAGCAAGCGTACGAGAGGCCGGGCGGCCCTCGGCGCACAGCGTCCGCACCAGGCCGACCAGCTCGGCGGGCTCGAACGGCTTGGCCAGCACCGCGTCCACCCCGCCCGCGCACGCCCCCGCGCCCGTGCTGGCGCTCACGACGACGAGGGGGATGGCGAGGGTCCGCGGATCGAGCCGGAGGCGGTCGACGGTGCGCAGGCCGTCGAGCCGGGGCATGGCGAGGTCGAGGGTGATCACGTCGGGCCGGAAGGCGTGGACGGCCTCCAGGCACTGGGCGCCGTCGGCGGCGGTCATCACCTCGAAGCCGTCGAGTTCGAGGTTGACCCTGATCAGCTGCCGGATCACCTGACTGTCGTCGACGACAAGGACCCGCCCGGAAGCGCCTGGCACACAGCCAGGGTAAGCGCGTACCCCGCCCCCCGTCCGGGCTTTGGCGCACTTCTACCCGGTGGTAGCGCACCCCGCGCGCCCGTGCGGAAACCGGGGTGCGGACCCATCGCACCGAGCTGGTAAGGTTCTTCCCGTCGCCCGAGGGCGACGGAAGCGCCCCCGTAGCTCAGGGGATAGAGCAACGGCCTCCGGAGCCGTGTGCGCAGGTTCGAATCCTGCCGGGGGCACCCAAGCCCAGGCGCCGAAAAAGCTGTCTGACCAGCTGCGACGGGCAGAAGAACGCAGTGCCGTTGTACGCAGCGGAGTGCCGCTGGAAGCAGCTCCAGGACACGGCTCGCGGGACATACGCGGGATCGGATATAGCTGACACTTCGGATATCACCAGAAATAGCAGACACCCTCGGATGAATACCCGAGGGTGTCTACTGTGACCTCTGTCACATGGCTTTGGGCTTGTGTCCGGCGTATCCGGCGTGCAGGTCGATGTACTCCCCCAGCAGGCGCTCGATGCGCTGGTTGACCACGGCGTGACGTCCGTGAAGGCACTTGGCGTACCGAGTCAGCAGGACTTCCACCGTGTTGCCGGCGCGTTCGGCCACCTCCGTCGGGTCAGCTCCGGCGTTCAGCCAGGTCGAGAGCGCGGAGTGCCGCAGGTCGTACGGGCGGCCCGCGAGGGGGCTGTCGGCAAGGCCCGGCGGGAGCGCCAGTTCCCGGGCCTCGGACCAGACCCGCGAGTAGGTGGAGGACCCGACCAGGCCGCCGCGCTCGTTGAAGAAGATCCTGCCGTCGTCGGCCGCGCCGAACGTGTCGGTGCTCCAGCGGAGCATCGACACCAGCACCGGCGGCAGGGGCACCGGGCGGACCTCTTCCGGGTCACGGTTCTTCAGACCCCGGTCGTCGTGCACGGAACCGGTCCGCGTCCACTTCTTCCCCGCCGTCGGACGCGTCCGGTGGAGGTAGGCCATACCCCAGCCCTCGGCGGGCAGTTCGCAATCCTGGACCGCCAGGCCCACCGCTTCGGCCGGGCGCATGCCCGCGTAGTACATGCAGCCGTACATGGCCACCAGACGTCGCCCTCTGGCCCGCTGATAGCCACCGACGTAGGAGACCGCGTCGACGAGGTTCCGGACCTGGAGCGGGTTGGCGACGACACGGGGATCGACGACAGCGATGCGCGACGGCTTCTGCCAGGTGACCGCGTGGACCGGGTTTGCCTCGAACACCTTGCGCTCCACCGCGTAGCCGAGCGCGTTCACCAGAATCTTGCGCTTGCGCTTCACCGTCTCGCTGGCCGCCGCCGAGCCGTCCAGCTTGAGCCGGAGAGAATCCAGCACCCGCCGCATGACATCAACTTGCGCGAGATCAGCCAGGGGCGGCGAGTTCTCCGCCACCCAGGCGATCACCGCCTTCATCTCCGGCGGGACGTCCCGTTCGGACGGTCCCGGAAGGACGAACGCCCAGTCTCTCAGAGCCCGTTGCAGCACTTCCTCCGCTGGACGTCCCGGCCCTTTGGGCAGCAAAGCCTTAGTGACGGCGGTGAGGCCCTCATTGATATCATCACGATAATTAGGTGCCGCATGCGGCCACTTCATACGCAAGTATTCCAGCGCGAAAGCGAACCATGTGACAGCGGGCGGCTTCTCCTCCATGGAAGGTGGAAATCCGGTCTCCGTGTCGAATTGTTCACCATTTTCCAACGCTGCAAGCAGTCGTGAGTGAAACCTCTCCGCGAGCCGTTTGCTGCGCCGCGTTCGTGATACCTCCCGACCACCCACAGTCCATCGAACTTCGTAGGTATCTTTCCCGGCGCGCGTTTTGAGCCTGATAGACCATATGCTGACATCCGTCGTCTTCACAGGCCGTACTTCTCTCTGCCTTCCAGCCACGACTCGAAGGCGCTTCGCCACACGCGCAACTCGCCGTTCGGCAGCTTCAACGCAGCGGGCCCGACACCCAGCTCGCGCCATCTGTAGAAGGTTCGGCGCGAAGTTCCCTTCAACTCGGCCAAGACCTCCGGCACGGTCATCAATTCATCATCCCGACCATTCTTTCTCACCGGCAACCTCCGTCGAATATTCCGGCACGGAAAGAAGACAAAAAAATCGGGACTACCTGCCGCAGCACGTCAGGAACAACGAAGAAACGCAAAACGATTCCTTACCGGTGAGGGGTAAGCCCATTTTCGGCACGCCCTGAAGGCGGCGTCTGCCATCCGCCTCCGGGCAGCCGACGCGGACCCCTCCATGGTTAGGAGATTCGACGGTTTCTCGAACCGGCGACCATCAGCTACATTGCGCTGCCTCGACTACGGCCTCGGGGAACATCGGTTCAGCGGTTAAACACTAAGCCGGTGATCATGGCGCCTAGCACAGGTGACGGGCCTGGCGGCGAGGTTCGGCGGAAAATTCCTGAGCGGCTCCGGGCGCCGATAGCTTCGCGCTCATGCCAGTGGAGTTCATGACCGACGAACAGGCGGCGTCGTACGGCAAGTTCAACGAGGAGCCGACCCAGCCGCAGCTGGAGCGGTTCTTCTTCCTGGACGACGAGGACCGCAAGCTGATCGCGAAGCGGCGCTGGGACCACAGTCGGCTCGGATCGCTCTCCAGATGTGCACGGTGCGCTACATCGGCCGGTTTCTCCCGGACGACCCACTGGACGTGCCGTGGGTCGTGGTCGAGCACCTGGCCGAGCAGCTCGGCATCGAGGACGTCTCGTGCGTGAAGCGGTACACCGAGCGCAAGCCGAGGGCGTACGAGCACGCGTGGGAGATCCGGGACGCCTATGAGTACCACGAGTCGAGGATGCGGAGTGGTCGCGGCGGTTCCGCACCTTCCTGCACGGGCGGGCGTGGACGCACGCAGAGGGGGCGGTGGCGCTGTTCAACCAGGCGGTGGGCTGGCTGCGTCGTCACCGGGTACTGCTGCCCGGGGTGTCTGTGCTGGCCCGGCAGGTGTCGGAGGCGCGGAAGGTCACGGAGAAGCGGCTGCACGCTACGGTCGCGGGGGCCGCGCGGCGGGCGGACCCGGCACTGCCCGGGGAGCTGGTGGCGACGCTGAAGACGCCGGAGGCTCGCGGTTCTCGGAGCTGGAGCGGCTGCGCCGGCCGCCGGCGCCCGCTGCGCGACCCGGACACACCGGAGCTGGACGAGGACGACGACGGCACCGTGCAGGAATGAGCGGTGGCGGCTCTACCCCTGGTCCGCGCGGGCGCGGGTACCGGGGAGCGGCAGCAGACGGGGGACCGCCCGGACGTACACGATCATGCCGATGACCTCGACGAGGGTCTGGGTGACCACGACAACCGCGGCGACGGCGAGGGTGTCGGGCAGGGCGAGGGCGAGGGGGAGGACGACGAGGGAGTTGCGGGTCGCGCCGGTGAACACGATGGCCCGCCCGTCGGGGGCGGTAAGGCGGAAGAGGCGGGCGACGCCGAGCCCGGCGAAGGCCATCACGAGCAGGAACAGGACGTAGAAGGGCACCACCTTGGCCACGTCCGTCAGGCTGTCGCCGAGCTTGGGGACCTGGGAGGCCACCACGGTCATCAGGGTCGCGGCCATCAGCGGGACCATGGTGGTGCCCATCGCGTCGGCAACCTTCTGCCCGGCCGTCCTGCGGGCGGCCCACGCCTGGGTGAGCCAGGCCAGGGCGAGCGGGATGACGATCAGGATCAGGAACGCTTCGAGGAACGGCCCCGCCTCCACGACGTCGGCCAGGCCCGATCCCATGAACAGCAGCAGGAAGACGGGCAGCAGGATCATCTGGGCCAGCAGGAGCAGCGGGGTCGCGGCCAGGAGGCGCTGGCTGCTGCCTCCGGCGAGGCCGGAGAAGACGATGACGTAGTCGACGCACGGGGCCAGCAGGACCAGCAGCACGCCCAGGCGGACGGCTTGGTCGGCGGGCAGGAACGGGAACATGGCAGCGACGACCAGCGGCACGACCACGAAGTTGACCACCAGTGTGGCGGTCAGGAACCGGCCCGCGCGCAGCGAGCGGAGCAGGTCGGCGGCGGGTACCTGGAGGAAGGTGACGTAGAGCAGGACGGCGAGCACCGGGTTGATGGCGTGCTCCAGGCCGGGACCTGCGCCGGGGGCTACCCAGCCGACCAGGCCGCCGGCTGCCAGGGCGCCGATGTAGACCGCGACTTGATGGCGTTCCATGGCTTCGACCAGGCCGGATGACTGCGACAACGGACGTGCTCCTTGCTCAGGGACGGGCGAGACGGGGGAAGGACCGGGCCGCGCAGGCCCCGCGCCCGGGAAGTGGACGGCATCCGGTCAGGCCGGAGGCTCGGCGGGAACGCGGCTGAGGAAGGCGCACTGCGGGTCGCAGCGGTCCTCGCGGTCGGGCAGCTCGTCCAAGTGCTCCACGGCTTGGTGGAGGGAGGCGGTGAACGCGGCCAGCTCTGCCGCCCGCCGCTCGGCCTCCTCGATCCGGGCTACGACCCGCTCGCGCAGGTCGGCCTTCACCTCCTGGCAGGCCCGCGCTTGCCACACCCCGAGCAGCTCGGCGATCTCCTCCAGCGGCAGGCCCAGGTGCTTGGCCGCCGAGATGAACGCGAGGCGGTCGACCGCGTCCTGCCCGTACAGGCGGTAGCCGGCCGGGGTCCGCTCGGCGGGCAGCAGACCGGCGGTCTCGTAGAACCGCAGGGTGGTCGCCGGGACACCGCTGCGTGCCGCGAGCTGGGAGATCCGCATCGTGCTCATCCCCCGACCGTAAACCTTCCACCTGACTCGAAGGTCAAGCCCTCTCGCTCCGACCCGTGATCTTCGACGGCTCGCCCGACACCTTGCAGCCGCACCCGTCTTCGCCTGCGGTCTTCGGCCCGCAGGAACAGGAGCCGCGGCGCTGTCCAAGCCACCAGGTCCCGGCGGCGAGCACGGCCAGGACGACCGCGAGCGCAGGCAGCCAGCCCACCAGCGCCCCGGCCCCCGCGCCGAGGGCCCCGGCCGTGATCAGGACCGGGAGCGCGCAGCACGCCACGCAGGCCAGCGCGGCCAGGCCGCCCAGGGCCTTCGGGGCGCGGTGGGGGCGCGGGTCGGCAGCAGGGTCCGGCATGGCGGTTCTCCTCGGCGAGGCCGGTGAAGGGAATGGGGCAGCAGGCACTTCCGGCGCACACGGTCAGGTCGTCGCACCCGGCCTCGACGGCAGCGGTCAGGGCAGTGCGGATGGTGGTGGGGTCGGCGAGCTTCGCCGCGGCCCGCTCCTGGAGCCCGGCAACGGGACGGCCGTGCCGGTGACGGCCCGCCTCCAGCAGCTCGGCGACCTCCTCCAGCGTGAACCCGAGCCGCTGCGCCGCCTTGATCACCCGCAGCGCTGTCACCGCGTCCTCGCCGTACAGGCGGTGCCCGCCGTTGCTGCGCTCCGGCTCGGCCAGCAGCCCGCGCCGCTCGTAGTAGCGCAGCGTCTGGACGTTCACCCCGGCCGCCTCGGCGACCTGCCCGCTGCGCAGCCCCGCGCTCACCGCCGGCCACCGGCCACCGGCGGTGGCGGTCCGGGCCGCCAGGGCGTCCAGGACCGCGGCGTGCTCCTGATCCACCTCGATGTCCAGACCGATCAGGTCCCCGCCCGGGGTGACGGTGAAGGTGAAAAACGGGCAGCAGCCGCCCTCCCGCCCGGCCAGATCCCGCACCCGTTCCTCGACGCCGGGGCCGTCCGCGAGGTCCAGGCGCAGCCGCAGCGGGCTGGGCCGCGACACCGCGGTCAGCCGCTCGGCGAACAGCCCGTCCCACTCCGCGACCCGCAGGGGTCGCTCCTCGGTGGGCAGCCTGCAGGACTGCGGCACCCAAGCGGCGAAGTGACGACATAACCTGTCGGCAGACGGCCAGTCACGCCTCGTCCGTTGCCGATGGCGCGTCGAGGCCCGCCAGGTTGGTGGCCGCAGCGTCCAGCAGGTCGGAGGAGAGACCGGCTTCGTCGAACAGAACCGCGGCCTCGCGTAGTTCGTGGTGCCAGCGCCACGCTTTGGCGCGGAGCACTTCGGTGAAGCCGGGATCGGTCAGATCAGGGCTGGGCATCTTCCGTGCCTCCTCAAGCACGTACTCCGTGAGAGCGTGCTGGTCGGCGAGGGCATGCGTCAGCGCGGCCTGCATGCGAGCGGTCCGCTGGAAAGCAAGGTAGGCAAGTTTCAGGGCGGATGCCTGGCCGGCGGGCCCTGGCAACGGGCGTACTTCGACCGAGGTGGTGTGGAAGACCTGCTGAAGCAGGGTTGCAGAGCCGGGATCTGTGCCGGTGGAGCAGTACATTCGGGCTACCCGGTGCCGTTCTCGGTCAGGGCCGAAGATACTCGCGTCGCCCACGCGCGCGTCCGGGAGTAGTGCAGTGATGCGCCCGAGCCGGGACAGTGCGATGGGGTTTGCGTCGATGTAGCGACCGGTGAAGTGGTGTTGGGCGACCGCTTCGGCCACGTCTTCCGCTACATGGGCGGGACAGACGGACAGCACCGCGTCCGAGGCCGCCAGGGCGTCCGCCAGTGAAGCCGCCTCCAGTCCGGCTCGCTTCGCCCGTTCCCGCGACGCCAGGCTGCGTCCGGACGGCACCCAGAAGACGCGGGTACCCGCGCGAACAGCCTCGGCGCCGATCGCCGCGCCCATCTCGCCTGGGTGGAGGAGGGTGATGGTCGTCAAGAGGTCGTTCCGGGGAGTGCACGAGCCGTGTGGTGAAGAGCGATGGCGTCCCGGAGACCTGTGCTCAGTGGGCTGTTCGCCGCTTGACTCTGGCCGAGCACTCGGGCGAAGCGGGTCGTCCCGCGGGCGACGCTTTCGATGCGCCGCTGAGAGGAGATACCAAGCACGATGTGGATCTGCTCCGCCGCTCCCTCCAGGTCCCCTCGAAGGAGACGCGCCTGGGCGATGTCGAGTCGTGCCAGGCAGAGTTCGCCGAGGCGTCGCCGCTCGGGGCTTTCGGCGTCGAACAGTGCGAGCGCGTTCTGGGCGAGCGACTCGGCTTCCCGGATGCTGGCTTGGGAGTCTGCGGCCCAAAGCTTGGTCGTGCTGGCATGGGTGAGCTGCTTAGCCATCGGAAAGGCCATCATTCCGGCCGTGACGTCGTCAGGAGTGGCCGTCTCGCGGTAGCGGTCCGCGCGGCGCATCGCCTGCTCGGCCGCCTCGGTGCGGCCCATCTGTGCGTGGGCGCGCGCGGCGATGCTGACGAGCCGGATGTGCGCCGTGCCTTCCTCGGGCACGAAATGCTCACCCAGTTCCGCGAAACGGACCGCGCGAGCCGGATCGCCCTCCCAGTACGCCATGAGTGCTTGCAGGCCGCGAATCCAAGCCCGCAAGCCGTTGTGGCCTGCCAGTTCGCCGCACAGATAAGACGTCCGGGCTTGTGTCTCTGCGGCGTCGTACCGACCCATGTCGAAAGACGCGTTGGCCAGAACCGCGCACAACACCCCGGCGGCGAGGTAGAGGTCGCGAGTACGTTCGGGTGGCTGGCGGCCTTCCAAGAGCTGGAAGGTCTGGTCCCTCAAGGAGCGGACTTCCTGGAAGGTTGGTTCGACAGGCCTGTTGGGATAGGTGAGCAGAATCCGGCGGATGTCGGATTGGAGTTGTTCGAGAGTGTGAGGGCCGATGTTGGTCTGCTCGGCTGCGGCCATGAATGCTGCGGATTCGCTGGCTGCGGACGACACGGCGTCCACCTCCTGGCGCTCGTCGTGCGGTCCTGCCTGCGCGACGGTTGTCACCCCGGCCTCCCCGTCAGGACCTTCGAACAGTCTAGCGGCCGGCATGTTGAACATGTGGCCGAGGATCTTTGCAGCGGCTCCGCGGGGGACACCGACCTCTCCTGCGCACCAGCGGTAGTACGTGCGCTCAGAGATTGAAAGGTTCCGATACCGCGGCTCCCGCGTGGCGTCGAAGAGTTCGGCCGCCGCCTTCTCGTAGGCACGCTGAAAGTCGCGGAACTCCGTCCAGCCCCGCTCGCGCAGGATTGCGCTGAACACGGTCATCGTCAGCCCCTCTCGATCCGCACCGAACGCTACCCACCGGATACCCGCCTCGAAGCCCGTGAGCTGCGCAGGGACACGAAGTGGCAGTGAAGTGGCCCGCAGTGGCAGTAAGTGGCGTCGGAGACGGATGGTTCCGGCGGGCCAGAGTCTGGATGCTGGCACCTCGTTCACGCGATCCGCCTGAGCAATCACGCTCAGCGATCCACCGAGGAGTCGGTCATGCCCATCCCCGGCCCGCCGTCCGGCCAAACCGACGCGCGCCACGTCCTGCTGGCGGGTGAGCGGTCGTGAAACCAGTTCGGTCTTCGAGTCGTGCACGCGGCTCCGGGGACGGCCACCGTCCGCTGGCGCCCGAGTCACCCGCAGATGCTGCGGACGTCTACATGCCCTCCCACTCAGCGACGATCGTGCACACAGCGAGCGCCGCCTCCGTAGCACGCTGCACGGTTCGGAGCTGCCTGCGGGCATGGCGCTTGGACGAGAAGGAGTTGGCGGATGACGCCTGTCTGGTTGCCACGGAGTTGGTAGCCAACGCCGTACAACACGGTGCTCCGCTTCCCTCGCGGCGGGCCGCTCCCGGTGGCGCGGGGCTTCTGGTCCTGGTGCTCAGCGTGGAGGCGGAACGTCTGGTGATCGCCGTCGAGGACGGGGCGCCGCAGCGCCTGCCCGTCGAGCGACGACCTGGTGACGAGGACGAGCACGGCCGTGGGCTGACGTTGGTCGCAGCGCTCGCCGCCGAGCGCGGGGTCGAGCAACCGAGCGGGCGGAGGGTCAAGCGTGTGTGGGCCGCGCTGCCTCTCGCACCTTCGATTACTTCATGATTCTTCTCAACTTCTAGGATTTGCATGTTCTTATGGCGTATGTCATTGGATGGGCGACCTGTCACAGTGCTCGGCCGGTTGGACTGGGTCTCGGTGCGGTTGCCGCAGCGCTTGGCTCTGGAGGCGCTGACGGCGATGGACAGCGCTCGTGTCGGACCGGTGTCGCTGTGCTCGACGCACCGGCAGGTGTGCGTCCCGGTTCTCTCCGCTCACGCGGTGGAGCTGTCCGCGGGGCGGTGGAAGGTCGGTCCTTCGATGGCCTGCCCGGACGGTGTGCCGTGTCCCGCGCCGGTGTGGCTGGTACCCGAGGGCTGCCCGACGGGGAGGTTGACCGACGCGCGGCTGCTGCGTGAAGCGCTCGCCGCCGTCCGCAGGCTGTGGGAGACCGATGCTCGTACGCGGGTCCCCCGTCAGCAGCAGCCCGTGCACGTCGTCACCGCGGGCAGCTTCCATGGCCAGTGAGCGGTACACGGAACTCAAGTTCCTCACCGTCACCGAAGTGGCGGATTGGCTGCGTGTGTCCAGAATGACCGTCTACCGGATGATTGAGGGTGGCGAGCTTGAGGCGTACCGGTACGGAAGAAACGTCCGGGTGTCCGAGCAAGCTGTCGTGAACCTGTTGCGCCGCAGCGCGATGGACGGGGATGTCGCTGATGGCCAGGCGTGAGCGGCGTGGGGAGTTGGTGCGGCAGCGGGATGAGCTGCTCGTGCGTGTGCGGGGGTTGGAGCTTGCGGCGGCCCGGTCGGAGTCGCGGTGGCGTGCTGTGGGGGACGCGGTGCGGCACCTGGCCGAGGTGGGCGTTCCGGCGGTGGCGATGGGCGGGGACGCGCCTCCCGCTGCTGGTCGTGTGTTGTTGGGGGATGAGGTCGCCGGGCTGCTGGACGGCGTGCTGAAGGCGGTGCGTGAACACACCGGCGAGGTCGAGGAGTCGCTGCGGCGGCTGACCGCGCTGATGGGCACGCGGGTGCAGGGGTCGGCGCACCGGATTCAGGAGCAGGCCGAGGCGTTGCACGCGCGGTTCGAGGACGTGGCCGGTGTGGCGGAGGCCGCGCTGCTCGTCGATCACGAGTCGGCGCAGCAGGCGAGGCAGGCCCAGAGTGTGCGGGTGCTGGCGGGGGCGTATCCGGGGCAGCAGTGGCCGGAGCCGATGGCGCTGGCGGAGACCGTGCGGGCGGCGTCCGGGCGGGTTGCGGACTTCCGGCGGGTTCAGGTCACGGGCAGCACGACGGTCGGTGTGGCGGCGGCGGTGGTCGAGCCCGTGGTGCATCTGGTCGCCGAACTCCTGGCCAACGCCACCGCGTGCTCGGCACCGGATCTGCCGGTCATGGTCCAGGTGTTGTCGGTGCAGCGCGGCGCGGTGATCGCGGTCGACGACTGCGGCGTCGGCATGACCGAGGCCCAGCTGGTAATCGCGAACCGCCGGGTCTCGGGCCGGCGGCTGGATCTGCTGGAGGTGAGCGAGCACGGGCAGACCGGGCTGGCGGTCGTCGGGGAACTGGCCGTGCGCTACGGGCTCGTCGTTCGGTTGGAGGAGTCCGCGCTGGGCGGGGTGCGGGCGCTGGTGCGCGTTCCGCAGGAACTCGTGGTGCACGTGCCGGGGCGCACCCTGCCGACCCCGCGGGAACGCGAACCGGCCGGGCCCCTTCACGTTCCCCCGGAAGTGGGCGGCGGGACGACGGAGGGCGGTCTGCCCCGGCGAGGCCGCGGCGTCGCCGCGCCGCGGACGCCCCCGGCCTTCAGCGGGGCGGGCGTCGAGCGTACGCCGAGCGAGGACGGTGCCTGGCTGGCCAGCTATCTCGGCGCCGGAGAACGACCCGAAGCGACGGACAGAGAGGAAGAGTCGTGAGCAGGCAGGTGGACTGGAAGATCGAGCGGCTGATGGCCGTGCCGCGGGTGCGGCATGTCGTGGTCGCCACGGCGGACGGCCTGGTGGCCGCCCACTCGTCGGACCTGGAGCGGGAGGGAGCGGAGAAGCTGGCCGCCGCGTGCGCGGGGCTGCACTCCATGTCCGCGACGGTGCCGGACGCGATCGGCGAGGAGCTGGTCGGCATGCGGCAGCTCATGGTGGACCTGGGCGGCATGCTGCTGTTCGTCCGGACGGCGGCCGAGGACACCCGGCTGGCCGTCGTGACGGACCCGCAGGTCGATCCGGCCGTGATCGGCACCGAGATGGGCGTGTGGGTGCGGCAGATGGGCGACGCCCTGGCGGTCGCCCGGCGCACCAGGACCGCCGCGCCGTGACCAGGCCGGGAGCCGAGGGGCCGATCCGCCCCTACGTGCTGACCGGCGGGCAGGCCACGGCCGGGCGGGCGCTGCGCCCCGAGACGCTGCTGACGGCCGTGCCCGACCAGCCGCTTCCGGCGTACGCACCGCTGGAGCAGCAGGACATGGTGCGGCTGTGCCGGGGGGTTCTGTCGCTGGCGGAGGCGTCCGCGTACCTGGGGCTGCCCGTGCACCTGGTGCGGATCGTGGCGTCGCAGCTGATCAGCCGCGGTCACCTGACCTGGCGCGCTCCCGCGCCGGAGGGCCCCGATGTCCAGACTCTCAGAGAGGTACTCGATGGACTCCGCCGTCTCGTCGCCTGAGCCGGTGTACGTGCCCGCTTCCATTCGCCGGCCGGTGAAGATTCTGGTCACGGGCGGGTTCGGGGTGGGGAAGACCACGCTGGTCGGCTCGGTCTCGGAGATCCGGCCGCTGCGGACCGAGGCGGTCATGACCCAGGCGAGCGCCGAGGTGGACAGCCTCGCGCTGCTGCCGGGCAAAACCCGCACCACGGTCGGGATGGACTTCGGCCGCCGCGCGCTGAACGACGAGCTGATGCTCTACCTGTTCGGCGCGCCGGGCCAGCGGCGGTTCTGGGGCCTGTGGGAGGGCCTGTCCGTGGGCGCGGTGGGCGCGCTGGTCCTGGTGGACACGCGGCGTCTGGCCGAGTCCTTCGATGTCCTCGACCAGCTCGACACGCGCGACGAGCAGCTTCCCGTCACGGTCGCGCACAACCGCTTCCCCGGCTCGCGCGCGTACCCGGACGCCGAGATCCGTGACGCCCTCGGTCTGCCCGGCCACGTGCCCGTCGTCGAGTGCGACGCGCTGCGCGACCCGGCGTCCTGCGTGCACGCCCTGATCACCCTGGTCACCCACGCCCTCGAACTCCGTGGAGCCACCCCATGAACCCCATCCCGAGACAGGTGCGCGACCCGGGCCGCACCGACGGCCTGCTGCTGCTGTCCGACATCACCGCCGCTCCCGACCCGCACGTCCACTACCGGCAGTTGCGCGCCCGGTACGGCAACGTCGCCCCCGTCGCGCTGGAGCCTGGCGTGCCCGCCTGGCTGGTCATGGGATACCGCGAACTCCTCACCCTCGTACGGCAGGAGCACGTGTTCAGCCGGGACGCGCGCAACTGGGCGGACTACCGCAGCCGGATCGTCCCGGCCGACTCGCCGCTGGGGCCGATGATGTTCCCCAGGGACAACGTTATCGGCGCCGACGGCGCCGAGCACCGCAGACTCCGCGCGCCGCTGGACCACGCGGTCGCCGGGATCGATCTGCGGGCGATGCGCCGGGCCGTCAAGGACGTCTGCGACGGGCTGATCGACGGCTTCGCCGCGCGCGGCCGGGCCGACCTTGTCACCGAGTACGCCCAGGCCGTTCCCCTGCTCGCGCTCGCCGGCCAGTTCGGACTGCACGGCGCCGCCGGGCACGAACTCCTGGCCGCGCTCGCCGCGCTGTTCGGCTCCGGCACGGACTCCCAGGCCGGCAACCGGTCGTTCGAGGAGATCCTGCGCAGCGTCCGGGACCAGCGGACCCACCGCCCCGGCGACGACCTGACCACAGCGCTCGCCACCCACCCCGCCCTGCGCACCCCCGACGAGGTGCTGCAGAGCATGGTCGTGATGATCTCCGCCGGGCAGGAGACCACCACCATCTGGATCGCCCGCACCCTCGCGCGGATGCTCACCGACGACCGGTTCGCCGCCCAGCTCCGTGGCGGACGCCTCGGCATCGACGACGCCCTCGACGCCGTCCTCCAGGACGAGCCACCGATGACGCACATGCCCGCCCGCTACGCCCTGGCCGACACCGAACTCGGCGGCCGACCCATCGCGGCCGGCGAGGTCCTGATCCTCGGCCTGGCCGCGACCGGCACCGACCCGGCCGTCCACACCGGCACCCCGTCCCCAGGAAGCCGAGCCCACCTGGCCTGGAGCGCGGGCCCGCACGGCTGCCCCGCCCGCGTACCGGCCCGTCTCATCGCCCACACCGCCGTCGAGACGGTCCTGCGGCGCCTGCCCGGCATCCACCTGACCGAGGACACCACGGCCATCTCTTACCGGCCTTCGCCCTGGACCCGCTTCCTCAGCCAGCTGCCGGTCCGCTTCCCCCCGAACCCGGGAGCCTGACATGCAGCCCTATCCCCTCGACCCGACCGCCGCCGACCACCACGGCGAAGCCGCCGCCCTGCGCGCCCTCGGCCCGGTCGTTCCCGTCGTGCTTCCCGGCGGCGTCCCGGCCTGGGCCGTCACCCGGCACGACCTGCTCACCTCCGTTCTCCACCACCCCGACATCTCCAAGAACCCCCGCCACTGGCGGGCCGTGCGCGAGCGGAAGCTGCCGGACGGATGGCCACTGACCGGCATGGTGATGGTGACCAACATGGTCACCGCCGACGGCGCCGACCATCGCCGCCTGCGGCGGCTGGTCACCACCACCCTCACCAGCGCCCGCGTCCGCGCGATGCGCCCCGAGATGACCGCCCTGGCGAACGCGCTCGCCCAAGCCCTGCCCAGCCACAGCGACACCGGCGTCGTCGATCTGCGGGCCCACTACGCCTACCCGCTGCCGATGCGCGTGATCTGCGACCTCGTCGGCGTCCCCGATCAGGATCGCCCCCGCCTGCGCGAACTGGTCGAAAGCATCTTCTCCTCCGTCGCCACACCCGACGAAGTCACCACGACCCAGCACGACATCCACCGCCTCCTCGGCCAGCTCGTCGCCGACCGCACCCGACACCCGGCCGACGACCTCACCTCCGCCCTGATCGCCGCCCGCGCCACCGACCCCACAGGACTCAGCGACGACGAACTCGCCGGCACCCTGTGGCTGCTGATCTCCGCCGGCCACGAGACCACCCTCAGCCTCATCACCAACGCCGTCCGCGCCCTGCTCACCCACCCCGCCCAGCTCGACTGGGTCCTCCACCACGCGCGAGAAGAACTCACCGTACGCGCCGCCGGGCAGCCCGTACGGACACACCACAGCGTCTGGGACGCCGTCATCGAGGAAACCCTCCGGTGGGACGCGCCGATCGGCAACTTCCTCGCCCGCTACCCCACCACCGACCTGACCCTCGCCGGAACCACCATCCCCGAAGGCGACGCAATCCTCGCCCCGTACTCCCTGGTCAACCGCGACCCCGACCAGCACGGCCCCACCGCCGACCTGTTCGACGTCACCCGCCCGCAGGCCCGCCACCTCGCGTTCGGCGGCGGCCCCCACTTCTGCCTCGGCGCCTCCCTCGCCCGCACCGAAGCCGCCATCGCACTGGACACCCTCTTCACCCACTGGCCCGGCATACGCCTCGCCGTCCCCGACCGCACCCTCACCCCCGTCCCCTCCCTCATCACCAACTCCGTCACCACCCTCCCCATCCACCTCGGCCCGGAACACCAGTGACCCTCAACCTGCTGACACTCGTGCACTTCAGCACCCGCAACCGCCTGCCCCATCTCGCCGCCGACACCGGCGTCCGGTTCGACGCGATCCGTCTCCCGCCCACCATCGGCGAAGCCGTCGCCGACCAGCTCCTCACAGACGCCGAAGCCCTTGCCCCAGAAGACGGCCCCGGCCTGATCACCACGGACACCCACCACCACTGGCTGTTCTTCATCCCGCCGCGCGTCCAGGTGACCTGGCCACCTCCCGCCATCCGCCTCGGCCCCGGCCACCGCATCCAACTCCCCACCCAGGTCGCCACCGGACGCGACGACCACGGGCTGCTGATACGCCACCGCCCCCGCACACCCGAAGCACTCACCCACCCCGGCCGACTGCTCCGCGCGCTCTCCACCGTTGCGTCCTCACCGCCCGCCACGCCGCTAGCCGACCGATCCGCCGCTGCCTTCTCCTCCCACCGCGACGCGCTCGGCCCGAGCCTCCAGCCATGACAGACGGCGACTTCAAGGAGCGCTACGAGACGCTGTGCGGTCTGCCGCGTGCGGAGATCGCCGCCCGGGTGCGGGAGTGGTTCCCGGAAGGTATTCGGGTCCACTGGTGGTGGGGCATGGTGGAGAGAGCGACGGCGCGGGTCCACCCGCTGCGTGGCCTGCCGCTGGAGGAGCGGGCGGATGGTCTGGCGCTGGGCGCCGCGTTCGTGACGGTGGTGCGCGGTGACGACGAGGCGAGCCGGGTCAGGGCGGGCCGCTGGGCACTGCGGTTCGCCGACCTCGCCGCCCGCCCGGGGCAGGAGGACGTGACCGTGCCCGAGGAGCTGACGCCCGACGGCGCCGTACGGCTCGCCCTCGACTCACTGCCCTGGCCACCGGAAGGAGCGCTACGGGAGAAAACACGCTGGGACGCGGAAGCGGAGGAAGACGGAACGCACACCCCCGGCGAGGCGGTGCCCCCCAGATCACCGACCGCCTACACCGAACTCCCCTGGACGCTGGCCAACCTGGAACCCGTCCTGCCCCACCTCACCGACCCCGGACTCAAGGCACGCGCCGAGACGTGGCTGCACCTCCGGCCGCTCAGGCGCAGCCCAGCCAACGCGGCCGTCGAGAAACATGACCTGCGGGCCCTGCGGGCGGCGCTCGACGCGGGGGCGGATGTCGAGGAGGCGCAGTTCGGCATCCCGCTGCTCGTACACGCGGTGGACGTCGAGAGCGACGGCGCCACGCAGCGCCGGACCCCCGTCCACGTCGACATGACCGCACTGCTCCTCGCACGCGGCGCCGACCCCACCCGCAGGGCCACGGAAGGCCCGCGCATGTCCGCCGAAGAACTCGCCGAACTCACCGGCCACTGGCTCGCCACGGAACTCTTCCGCGCGTGGCGTTGCATACAGCCGCCCTGAAACGACACGCGGGCTGTGCCCAACGAAAGGCTGAATCAGCGCCCTGGCCAGTGGGCCGCGTAGCGCGGCGAAGCAGAGATCGACATCATCACGGGTTCCCACCCACCAGAAGGAGACCACTCCCCTATGACCGACCAGCCCGACGAGGCCCGCGCCACCGAACTGAGGAACAAGGTCGTCGACGAACTCAAGGCGGAGGGCACCATCGCGTCGCCGCGAGTTGAGGCCGCGATGCGGAAGGTGCCCCGGCACTTGGCCGTACCCGAGACGGCGCTCGACGACGCCTACCACACCTACAACGCCGTGATCACGCTCAAAGACGGGCACGGGAACCACCTCAGCAGCGTGTCCGCTCCGCAGATCCAGGCGATCCAGCTGGAACAGGCGGGCATCCAGGAGGGCGACAACGTCCTGGAGATCGGCACCAACGGCCCCAACGCCGCCTACGCCGCCGAACTCGCCGGGCCCACCGGACACGTCACCACCGTCGACATCGACCCCGCGCCGGCTTCCCGTGCCCGCGAGTTTCTCGACGCCAACGGGTACCACCATGTGCAGGTCGTGGTCGCCGATGCGGAAGACGGCGTCCCCGATCACGCCCCCTACGACGTGATCCTCGTGACCGTCGGCGCCTGGGACATCCCCCCGGCCTGGACCGAGCAGCTCACCGAGAACGGCCGGCTCATCGTCCCCCTGCGCATCAACGGCCTGACCCGCAGCTACCGGTTCGTGCGGGACGGCGACGCGCTGGTGGCCACCAGCGCCCTCCCGTGCGGCTTCGTCCCCATGCAGGGCGTCGGCGCCCACCACCAGCAGTCGATGCAGCTGCCCGGCGCTCCGGGCGTCACCCTGAACTTCGACGACGACCCGCCCGCCGATCCCTCGCTGCTGGCTGGAGTCCTCGACACCCCCCGCGCCGAGACGTGGACCGGGGTCAGCGTCGCCGGCCAGGAGCCCATCAGCACCCTCCAGATGTTCCTGGCGGCCCACGTCCCCACGTACTGCAACATGGCCATCGATCCGGAACACGCCACCGGCAGGATCGGCCCCACCGGGCTGCCGTTCTCCATGGTCGCCATCGACGGCCCGAACTTCGGATACGCCGTCGTACGCCGCGACCAGGAGCGGCAGACCGCCGAGTTCGGGTTCCACACCTTCGGACCCGATCGCCTCGGCTTCGCCGAACGCCTGGCCGACACCGTCCGCACCTGGGGCGAGCACTACCGCAGCGGCCCCGACCCACGCGTCACCATCCACCCAGCGGGCACCCCGGCCGATCGGCTCCCCGGCCGGGTGGTCGACAAGACGCACAGCCGCGTCTCGATCTCCTGGCCAAGTCCATGATTCCAACGGGCCACCGCTCCAGGGGATCTGTGCGGCTGATCTTGTCCGGTCATGGCGCCGCGGCTGTTGTCAGAGGTCGATGCGCGCGACCTTACGCCCGGCCTTGAGGTACAACTTGGCACCGTCCGGTGCACCTTCCTGGTCAATGACTTCGCCGAGGGTGTGCTGGACGGACGCTTCTGACAGAAGCCTGGTCTGCTGCTCTCCGTCTGATTCCCGGATCAGACGGAGGCCGTTCTGCAGAGCCACCCGGCGCACGGCAGACATGCTGGGGGCGAAGTCCAGCGTGCTGCTGATCAGCGTCCCGAGCGTCTCCCCCGCGTGTTCCTCCAGGGAGACGACGGGAAGGTTCTTCGTATCCCCGAAGGAGCGCGTGGAGAAACGGGCCGTGAACTCTGCACGAGCTGCCGCAGCGGCGTCCAGGCCGTGGAGGGCGGCTACCACCTCTCCGGCGAGGATCTGCTTGACCGCCATCGGGTGCGCCGTCCCCTCCCCCAGACGCTTGGTGACGACGCGGATCTCGTCGTCCGTCCATTCGGTGAGCAGCCGGAGGTACGGCTCGGTCAGGTGGTCAGGGATGGACATGAGGCGGCCGTAGACCTCGTCGCCGGACGACGTCAGGCCGACGTAGTTGCCTTTGCTTTTGCTCATCTTGGCGCCCGTGCCGTCGGTGCCTTCGATGAGCGGGGTGGTGATGACAATCTCGGGGACCCGGTCCGAGATCTCCATGACCTTGCGACACATCTGGAGGTTGAGAAGCTGATCAACTCCACCGAGTTCGACATCGGCGTCGATGGCTACAGAGTCCCAGGCCATGACGACGGAATAGACGAACTCGGCGACAGACAATCCGTGGCCTTCGGCGAGTCGGGTTCGGAAATCCTCCCGTTGGAGAGACATGGAGGCCGGCACCCGGGCGAGGACCTCGATGAGTTCCGGGAGGGTGACCTTGTCCAACCACTCGCCGTTGAAGCGCAGGTCGGCGCGCTCGAAGTCGATGAACGGCGTGACCTGCTGCTGGTAGCCGCTGAGGTTACGCGCGATGTCCTGATCGGTGAGAGGCGGACGCTCCGAAGAGCGTCCGGACGGATCGCCGATCTTGGCTGTGACGTCGCCGATGATGAAGACCACGTGGTGGCCCATCCGCTGGAACCGGCTGGCGATGATGATCGGCACCGCGTGACCGAGGTGCACGTCTGGCGACGTCGGGTCGATGCCGTACTTCACGACGAAGGACCGACCTGCCGCCCGTGCTGCCTCGATCTTCTCGGCGAGGGCCGCGGCCGAGGGAATCATGTTGATCGCACGCCCTTCGACCAGGGCGGCCTGCTCCTGGGGGGAGAGGTCGGAAAGGTCGAGAGCGCGCCGTGCTGTTGTCTCGCCGAGCAACTGCGCGACCGTATAGTCCGCCCCCAGGTCCGCCTCATCAAGGAGGTGCATGACATGGGTGACGGACTCACTCAAACGGCTCATGGCGCGTAAACGCTCCTGCGTCGGACAACTGGCCTGACCAGTACGGGATCGGAAGCCCGTATTTTATCATCGCCACCACCGCTGCATCATTGGAATGATGAGGGAGAAGCCCCTTGTTCTTGAGGTGTTGCCAGCCGTACCAACGGCCGTCCAGCGATCACACTGGACAGGGCGCGGCGCCACGAGTCCAATGGGGCACGGGCACGAAGCGTGTCCATGAGCATTCCCAGCATCAGCAGCATCGCGGACAGACGCTTCTTCCGCTGCACAGCGGATTCCACCCTGTGAGCGGCAGCGAGTGAGCGAAACTTCCAAGAGGCTCGGCGGAGCTGGCGGGCGCTCGCCCAAGGGGGAGGCTCGCGGCTCATTCTTCGAAGACGGTCCGAGAGCGCGGAGCACACCTCAGCTCGATAGTCCTGGGAAACACCCGGCGTACTGCGGTCGGTCATACTGCGGGGGTGGACCCGGTAGAAGGTCAGCGGGTCCTGGAGGCCGACGCCCCGGCCGACGTCACGCAGCGTATGGAAGAAGATCTCGTTGCTCACCGGAAGCAAGCCGAGGGCGGCTTGGCGGTGGATCACCAAGGTGCTCGTGTTCCCACCCGGATGTGGCCCTTCCAGCAGCGGGTTCCCCTGTGAGTCGACCACGGTTTCCCAGTGTTGGAGGAACAGCGTCTCCCCCGCCATCGCGTTGGCGCATATACGGAGTTTCGACGGGTAGAACCAGTCGTCGGCGTCAAGCAGCGCCACCCAGTCCCCCGTACTGGCGAGAAAAGCGTCGGTCAGTGTCTGCCCGAAACCTCGTCGATCTCTGCGAATTATCTTGATCTCTCCCTTGCGGCGTTGGCACACCTCTTCGGTCTCATCGCTGGAACCGTCGTCGATGACGATTACTTCATGGAGGACGAAGCCACCTGGTTCCTGTTCCAGACAGCTGCTTATGGCGCGGTCGAGATAGCGGCCGTAGTTGTGACACAGAATCACGCATGAGATACGCGGAAGCCTGCTCACCAATCGCCTCCATACACGTGGATGTATCGCTCGAGGATCAGGTGGTGTTCCTGGGCCCTGTAGTCGAGAAACTGGCGGTCCAGGCGGCGGGGCCCGCAGGTGAGCCGTGCGGACGCGTTCTCCAGCGCGGCCAAGAACTTTTCACCGAAGAGGTTGGGGTGTCCCTGCGACCAGTCGAACCACTCGGGCTCCTCAACGAGTCCTCTGTGCTGCGCGTACTGCTCGGGCAGGTGGCCCGTGCGGGAGCAGACCGGGAGCAGGTTCAGGTCGAAGGCCAACTCCAGCTGCCCGGAATGGCTACCCCAGAGGTAGGGGAGCAGTAGCGCGTCCGAAGCCAGGCCGGCTCGGACCACTTCCTCGTCCGTGGGGTACGGACGCATGGTCAGGTGGATACGCGGATCGCGCCAGGCCGCGTCGAGAAGCTGGGCAGCCTGGCTGCCCGCGGCGAAGTCGGCGGGGCTGAACGCACGCAGCAGAATACGGAGAGTGCTGTGGGGATCGGTGGTCCCCAGACTCCAGTTGACCAAGGTGGACAGTTGGTCTCGACTGGCTCGTCCGGCTCCGAACATGAGGTAGCGCGACGAGTTGCTCACCTCACGTTCCGCGCCGGCCAGTGTCTGCGGCGCGGCCACGTATCCGTGCGGGATGACCGCTGCATCCGGTCGTTCCCCGAGTACCCCGGCCAAGTGGTTCACGGAGCCTTCGGTGAGGCAGACCCATCTGACTTCGGGAGCGTGGAGCAACCGGAGCCGCGCGGTGAAGTCTTCGACGCTGCCCACCATCGGCCGGGTGTCGTGGGCAGTGAAGACCACGCCGACTCCCTCTTGTACGCATGCGTCGATGAGACGTTCGAGAGTGATGAGGTCTTCAGAATCCACGTGATGCAAGTGCAGGACGTCGAGCCACGTGAGGGGACGGTGCTCGAGCAGCCAGGTGGCGTTGACCGTCGCAGGCACCGTGTCGCCGCCAGGAATCACGGTCTCGTTGAGGATGCTGAGCCGAGAGTCCCGCAACTTCCACGCGTACGGAGTGCGGGCTGGTAGGTGAACGACACGCGTTCTCTCCGACCGGGCCGCCGTCACCGCAGTGTCCCCTCCGCCCCTTCTGCCCCGAGGAGAAGGAGCTGGGTGGACAGGCCGTTCGAAAGATCGTCGCTGCGCGTCAGTCCGGCATAGTGAATTGTGAACTTGGATGCCTTGAGCAGTGCCTGGAACTCGTCGCTCGCCCATTCCCGGACGTGGCTGGGGTTGCGGGGCGGGCCCGGGGCGTCGTAACCGCTGCGGCGCTCACGCGCCGGGGTGGACACCACGGCCGCACCGCTGCCTTCCGCGAGCAGGCCACGGATCAACGACAAGGCCGGCCCCGGGTTCATGAGGTGTTCGATGACGTCGGAGCACACGACGATGGACCGGCGCACGAGGGAGGGGGTGATGGGCAGCCGTTCGGCCGACTCAAGATCGGCCTCGATCCACTCACCGAAGGCGTGGTTCTCACGACACCAAGCCAGGTTGTCCCCGAAGTCCACACCGATGAAAGACCAGGCGGGGTGTTCCCTGGCCAGGGACGCCAGCTTGCTGGCCCGTCCACAGCCGATGTCTATCAGGACATCGCGGCCGAGTTCTCGGGCACGGGCGGCGGCATAGGGGTAGACGTCGGGCTGCCAGGTGACGGTGTCGTCCGTGTCGTCGAGGAAGTACTCCACCTTGTCGCGGCTGCGGTAGCCAAGCCGGATGAAGTGGGACTCGGCTTCGCCGATCGGCTGTTGCGAGGAGGGTGCACCAGTATTCATGGAAGTTCCTGCCTACTTCGGCCAGTGGGAGAACAACGAGATCAGCCGCTCGACCAACTGCTCACGTACGCGGTGCCACTCTGAGCCTCCGGAGCTACGCGCGGCCGAGGCCCGGTCGTACTCGCTCCCCTCGATGTCGGGCAGACACGCGTACATCTGGAGCAGAGCCGAGCCGTCATCGTTGGGGGCGTTGTCGCTGTCCGCTGTGATCAGGGCACGGATGTCCTCGGCGCGCATGGTGGCGTCTATCCCCGAGCCGGGAATGCTCTTGCTCATCTTCGGCAGGCCGCCGAGGCCCGGAATCATTTTCGTGTAGATGCCGGACAGTCGTTCCGCCGGCAGGCCCAGGCGCTGCGCGCCTCGTCGAGCAAAGGCGACGTACTTGTGCTCGTCAACTCCGAGCGAGACCAGGACATGACGGTCTTCGCGGAGAAGGTGCACGAAGTCGGCGGCCATGAGCAGCATGGCCTGCTTCATCCCGAAGCTGAGATGGTCGAAGACTCCGTGGTTGCGGTAGAGGCCGGCGAGGTCCTCCTCCGCCCAGTGGAAGTCGTCGTCGTCCAGGTGGCGCGAGAGCAGGAAGGCGGTGGCCATGACGCCGGTCTGGCCCTCCTGCCTCCGCAGCACGCCGTGCTCGGCGTCGAACCCGAGTGCCAGCACGAACTCCTCGTACTGGTCGGCGAGTCTCCGTACCAGATCGAGAGGTGTCCGGCGCGCGTTGTATGAATCAAGGTCGCCGAGCACGATCTGCACGCGGAGGCCGCACTGCTGCAGCTTGATCGCCCGGAGCAGTTGGAAGAGGGTGCCGGCGTGGGGCGGACCGCCGAGCCCGACCCCGGTGGTGACGATCGTGGGCCACTCGGCCGCGACCGCCTCCGCGAACCGGCCTGCCCCGGTGTGGCACACCCATTTCGTGCGCAGGTCGTCAGGTCCCATTCCTGCCATGCCGAAGTCGATGGCGCCGAACCCCAAGCGCTCGTAGCGATGCTGCTCGATGACGCTCTCGTAGTACGCGGTGTCGAACTTCATGCGGCTCCTTCGGCCTGTGCCTGATCACGGAGGGCAAAGGCCCGGCGTACCAGTGGCTCGAAGCCGTCGGTCAAGAGGTCGCCGAGCACTGTGTTGCGAGGTGTCGCGACGCTGCCGAGGTCGGCGGTGACCGTGCCGTCGGCGAGCACCCACACACGGAAGGGGTACGGGTCCTGCGGAGCACGGGTCGGCTGGGCGTAGACGACGACTTCGCCGACTTCCCCGCGAACGTCGTCCACGGCCTGTACGAAGGCGTCCCGCTCGAAGGCATAGATCTCCGCCTTGCGTGTGGTCGCGCGGCCGATGGGACGGTACTGGGAGATCAGCCAGTACTCGACCTCCGTGCGCTGAGTCACCCCGGCGATGAACCGCGCGAGACGCGGCAGCTCCTTCACGGACTCGGCCGTGGTGAACGTGTTGAACGCGACCCGCCGCTGATCGGCGGCCAGGAGATCGATGTTGGACAGGCACCGCTCGAAGTACCCCTGTCCGCGGAACCAGTCCGCTGTCTCGGCGTCCGGACCGTCGATCGCCAGGGAGTACACGCTCACGTGGTCACGGAGCCCGGCATAGCGTTCTTTCAGAAGCAAGCCATTGGTGTGAAGGTTTGTCTCGAAGCCGACCATGGTGGCGTGCCGGAGGGCGACCTCAAGGTGGTTGTCGTAGGGCATCACGGGGTCGCCGCCGGTGAACACGCACCGACGGGCCTCGGACTCCGCACGGAGCCGGTCGATGACGCGGCGGACCGTGTCCGCGTCGGTCTCGACCCGGTTGCGCTCGCGATAGCAGAAGCGGCAGACGCCGGGGGACGCACTGGTCGGTCTCAGATCCCAGGCATTGCAATCGGTGTTGAGCACGAGGTGGACGATCGCGAGTTCCTCGTGCATCAGCATGGCGCGATCTCCTTGGCACCGGGACTCGCCAGGGCAGCCTTCGGGTGGATGCCGCGCAGGAGGGAGCCGAGTTGGGACGGGGCGCCATGTGTGAGCCGTACGAACCGGTGCAGCGTGTCGATCCCCGCGCCCGCGTCGATGATGGCGAGTGCTGTGTCGATGCCAGCCTGAACGGAGGCAACCACTCCGGACATCAGTAGAAGTACGGCAGCGTTGAGGGCTACCGCGTTCCGCGCCGTACTGGTGTCCCGACCGGCCAGCACGCGGATGGCCGCGGCGACGTTTTCCAGAGGGTCCGCGTGCTGGGCAACGGACATCAGGTCCTGCGGCATGGAGGCCGCGCCCCTGCGCACCTCGTCGTTGAAGGCCAGATCCTCGCCGCCGGCGCTGATGCGGCAAGTCCGCACGGTGCTTCCGGGAAGTAGCTCGTCGACCTGGACCACCTGGCCAACGCTGGAGTTGATCACCGTGACGTCCGGCAGCCCGAGCCGGGACAGCAGCCGGGCGGACGTGCCGACGGCGGGGTGCGAGAGCCCGTACACGTAGGCGGCGCAGGTGACCGGGCTCAGGAGAGCGGGGAACCCCAGGCTGAGAGCATGTACAGCCTGGAACCTGCCTCCGTAACGGCGGTCGAACTCGGGCACGCGGTTCTCGATAGAGAAGAACCCGAAGCCGACCTCCGCCGTGATGTCCACCATCTTCTGGTGCGGCACCGTGTCGCACCTCGCCCCTACGACATCCATGAAGTCGCGCGATCCGGTCTTCGACGACGCACTGCACGATCCGAGCTTCGCGACATGTGCTCCCCCGGTGGCCGCCACCAGCGCTGCGGCCGTGCTGAGGTTGATCGTCTTGAAGGTCTTCTTCCCGCTGCCCGTGTAGCCGATGAACCGCATGCCTGGGGGCGGCCGGTGGAAGTCCCAGCCGTTTCGGTCCAGGGCCGTTGCGGCCCGGAGAGCGGCCTCGACTTCCTCGAGTCTCGGCCCCCGCAGGAGCAGGCCGGTGAGGGCACTGCCGAGCATCACGTCGCGGGTGTGGCCGTCCGGCAACGCGAGAATGTGCAGGATGCCGTCGTGGATGTCCCCGGATGCGATTCCGGCGGACGAGTTGATCTTCTGGACCAGCAATGGCGTTGTCACCGCCATGACGTTGGCTCCTTCTTCAGACGTCAGATGTGAGCAGAACCTTGAAGGGACGATGACGGGACCCGCCCACCAGGGCTTCCAGCCCCTGTGGCAGGGCGCTAAGGGGGAAACGGTCCCGGGTCATCAGAGCCGCCCAGTCGCCGCCTTCCGCCAGGGCGTCGGTGGCATCACGGAAGTCGTCGTGGCCGTCTGCGCGGCAGTAGGAGAAGGACCCGCGCAGGGTGATCGAGCGGCGAAAGATGTTGCGCAGGGGGGCTGAGAGGAGCACGTCAGGGGCATAGGCGTTCTGAACAATGACCGTTCCGCCATCACGAACAGTGCTCACCGCCAAGCGCAAGGGGCAGTCGTTCCTGCCGGACGCGGCATCCACCACGACATCGCATGACGGCAGACCGGTGGAGTGGACGGTGATACGCCGGTCGAGCGCGTGCTGAAGCTGACGCGACTGGGCAGGGTTCCTGACCAGTAGGTGGACATCCCAGCCCAGCGCTATCGCACAGACGGCCGTGCACACTCCGAGGACGCCGCCCCCGATGATGCCCATCCGCCCCGGAAGCATCCGTAGACCGCACCGGACTCCGTGCAGCGCTACCGCCATCGGATCGGCAAGGACGCCATGAGCCGGATCGTGGAAACGAGGCAGAGGGACGACGTTCTCCTGCGGCACTCTCACGACAACGGCGAGCCCCCCGGGCAAGTCCCACCCAACACGCCGCAGTTCAGAGCAGAGGTGGATGTGTCCGCAATCGCAGGCGCGGCACGAGCGGCACGGCACCAGCGCATCGACAACGACCCAGTCACCGGTTTCCGTGTCGACTCCGACGACCTCATGCCCGGGGAACCACGGCTGCGGAAGATTGCCCTGCCATGGGTGATTGAGCTTGGCGACATCGCTTCCGCACAAGCCCGTGTACCGGACCTCCACGAGCGTCGTGCCTCCCATCGGGTGCCTCTCGACCGGAGCGGGCAGCCGGCCGAGGGCACCGTCCTCGACTGCCCACGCATAAGGAGCGCTCATCCTTGACTCCACGAGTGGAGCAGGGACGGAAGAGTTTCCAGCCGGGGTATGACCCCGCCGTGCCAAACCGTCTCGCCGAAAACGAGGGCGTCCGGAGCACCCCGGCGTTCGACACGCACGGCATGCAGGCCGGCTCGCTCGGCCCCGGCCAGTTCGTCACCGCCGCCGTCACCGCAGTAGAGAACCTGCTCGGGGGCGACACGGAGTGCGGTGACGACCGCGTTGAAGAGCTGGGGAGCCGGCTTGACCGCTCCCGCCCGGCAGCTGAACACGGCGACGTCGCAGTACGAGGCGAGGTCGCAGCGATGCCACGCCTCCGCGATATCCGGGGCCGCGTCACTGAGAACAGCCAGTCGGAGCCCACTGCGCCGAAGCGTCGTCAAGGCTTCCATCACCGTGGGGTCGGCGCGCAGGCGGTCGTCGGCCAGCGTCGCCAAGAGCCGCACCAGCTCTCCCGTGCTGCTGGCAGGGGCATCACAGCGTGCGACGAATTCTGCGGCCAAGTCGCTGGTGGACTTCAGCCGTCCGTCGTGCCGCTCGCGCCAAGTGGCCGACAGCACAGACTCGGCCGTCGCCGGTGACACGCTGAGGACTTCGGCGAACCGGTGGGCGGCGAAGCGCCGTTCAACTGTGCTCGGGGCAGCGACGAGTGTGCCGAAGAGATCGAGTACCACCGCGCTCGGTCTCGGAAGCCGAAACGTGGGACCTCGACCGATGCGAGACGCAAGCAACATGTCCGCTGCGCTGTATGACTTAAACTCAGACGACCTGGCTGACGGACGATTCAAAGCAGCAGCTCCATCGGTAGAACGGTGGCCCCACGTGCTGCCCATCCTTTGGCTGTCCTGAAGACGGGGACCGCATGACATCTCCCACGGCACGCACGAGATCAAGAGCGCGAGCTGGCAAGCACCATCCGTGAAGCTCACTGCGCCCGCGCTGCAGATCTCACTGTCCCAGCAGCAAGACATCGCCAGAAGGGTGAACTGGGGGGTGCACTTGTGCACTACGAGGTGCAGATCGCCGCATGGAATAGGGTGAGTGGGCTTAAGCTGGCACCTTGGCCGTTTCCTGGGGAGGGGAAAATGGCACAACGGAACATCCGGCTCGCCGCGCTTTTACGGGAGACCAACTTTTCGCACAAGTCACTCGCCCGCGCTGTGGTCTCCACAGCTGCTCTCTCTGGGGAAAAAGTCGCCTGCGACCACACGTACGTCACCCGTTGGCTCAAGGGCACAATTCCCCGCGGAAACGTACCGTGGTTCGTCGCGGACGCCATCGGGCGCAGGCTTGGACGCCGTCTCACAGTCGATGATGTGGGGATGGGCGCCGCGGCGGTATCCGCCGTGCGGCCCGACCTGGGGCTTGACTTGGCGGACCGCCCTGAGACCGTAGCCAGAACCGTGGCTGACTTGTGGCGCGCGGACCTCGCCAACGCGGAGGTGCTGCTCCGGACACCGCAGGACCCCACAGTGTGGAGTGTCGCAGCCCTGTACTGGCTCGTCGCACCCCCGGATGGACCGCTGGCACGAACGGGTGACTGCGCCGTCAGCGCGCGGGACGTCGACACGGTGCGCTCAACAGCTGACGCGTTCAGCGAACTCGACGGAACGTTCGGCGGTGGCCACGCCAGGCACGCTCTGATCCAATACCTGCACACGGACGTCCGGCCAATGCTCGACGGGACTTACTCCGATGCGGTAGGCAAACAGCTCTATTCAGCAGTGGCCGAAGCGCTCCTGCTCGCTGGGTGGATGTCGTACGACAGCTGCCTGCACAGCATCGCTCAGCGGTACTTCGTCCAGGCCCTTCGCATGACACAAGCCGCCGGCGACAGGCGCCTGGGCGGAAGCGTCCTGTCGGCGATGAGCCATCAGGCCACCTTCCTGGGGAGGTACCGCGACGCTCTGGCTCTCGCTCGGGCCGCGTACATAGCCCCTGGCACCGACCTGGGCCCGACGATGGCCGCGCAGTTCCGGGCCATGGAGGCACGTGCTCATGCCCAACTCGGTGATGCCCGAGCCTGTGACCAGGCGCTGGCCGAGGCGGAACGTCAGCTCGACGGTCGGACGGTTGACAGCGATCCGCCTTACATCTCCTACTTCGACGAGACGGAACTGGCCGCCGAAATCGCCCACTGCCACCGTGATCTCGGACGCTCTGTCGATGCCACGGTGCGGAGGACAGGCTTTCTGCTCGGTAACGGCTCACATACCCGCAGCAACTTTTTCGTGACGATGGTGCAAGCCGAGGCGTACATTCATCACAGTGAGACCGGCCGCGGATTCGAGCTGGCGCTGGATGCACTCCGCATCGGCGAGGGTCTGAAGTCGGCACGCTGCCTTCAGTACGTGCGCCAGCTCCACAGTCGTGTCACGGACAGCATGCGGCAGGCTGCCGGGTTCCGCGACTTCGAGGAACGCGCCCGTGGTTTCCGTCTCTGGAGGCAGGCTGGCGTGATCTAGAACGGCGCCCAGATTCGCCGCGAGGTCCCGAACCGCAACGTCTCGACGCGCTTGTCGACTTCTTCGGCGACGCGCGCGTCCACACCCGCATTCTGGGAGAGCCAGCTGATCATCAACAGTTCACGGACACTTCGAAAGACGCGATATCCCGACCACTGCCGGACATCGAAGCCGTAGCCGATCGTGAAGTCGGCATACTCGGCTGCCGTGTGCCAGCCGAAACTGTCGTAGTACATGGCTGTCTGAACCAGATCCCACTCGCGTGGTCCCGTCGTGAAGCCGTCCACGTCGATGACCCGGGCGTTGCCCGCAGCGTCCCGCAGGACATTGCCGACGTTGAAGTCGCCGTGCAGGTGTCCGCGCGGCAGCACCGACTCCACGTTTCGGAACTCTTCGACGAGTTCCTCCGTGAGCCCTGATAGATATCTGCGGGTCTCATTCCGGATCTCGGCGTGCTCCAGGCGCTGCCTGACCTTCTCGAAGGGCCGGAGCCCGGGCAGGGGGAAAGATGGCGGCTTCAGCTCGTGCAGCCGCACCAGGAGTTCGCCCATCTCCTGTGTACTGGCGTACGTATCACCATCAGCGAGTGCCTCCCAGAAGGTCACTGGGTGCCCTTCAACGACGATGGGCTGCTCCGCTTCCGTGACGAGCCGCGCCGCCGGGTACTCAACAGCTTCAAGCCATCGCGCAACGGCAACCTCCCGACGCACGGACGGCAGGCGGCCCGGATGGCGGCCGACCCGGGATACGACACGTCCTTCGTCGAAGCGGAACACCGCGTGATCCCCCAATCGCAGCAACTCAAGTTTGTCGGGGACCAGTCCAACCCTCTCGCATGCTCTTCTCATGAGATCCGCCGCGCGCGCGGCGTCGAACGCGGTCTGCCCATTCGTCGTCACGCCGCAGAACCTCCCGTGCCACAGTTACAACGAGTATGTTCCCGTCTGCGGTGTTCGCTGTCGATGCGCACAACGTCGACGCCCCCTGAAGGCGGCCTCCGATCCCCAACACTGTCGTCCGCCTGCCCCGGATGCGCCAGCTCATCTTGCGGGCGCGCGTCCGCCTATGCGGCTACGCCCCGGCCACCGTGCGGCAGAGGCACGGCGCCTGACCATCGTGGCCAGCGACGGCCGCCATCCCTTGGCCGACAGGAAAACGCGCTCCTAGCCTGGCCGCGCCGAGGACAAGAAGCATCTGCTTACGGATTGAGGAGATCGCGGACCTGATGCCGTTGCAGTCTTGCACCGTTGGCCATGATGGCGTAGGCGGCAACGACGACAAGCACGACCGCATCATCGCGGGCCGCCCGCCCGGCGCCGAACATGCATTGGAAGCAGGCCACTCGGTCCCCGGGGAATCTGTTGGGCGCCGCAGGTGATCCAGATGACTCACTGCACCCTCTCCCCAACCGCCGACCGATTGCCGAGTGTGTCGATCGAACCGCCCTCAACGGGTGCCAGCTAACGGGGTGGTGGGTTCCGCAAGAGTTCAACCATTCCCCGGACCGGCAAGTTTTTGCCGGTGATCAGGCATGCGGCAAAACTTTGCCGCATGCCTCTAATAGGTCCCGCACATATCGACCATGGGATCATCCGTCTGACGCTTCACCGATGCATCGTCAGGAACTGCCCAGCCGTTGCTAGTTCGCGAAAAGTTGCATCGCGAGCAGGATCGCACGATGCGGAATCCGCGCACATCCAGTCCGTTCAGCCAGGTATTGACGACATAACGTGTTCTTGGTTAAAACTTGGTCTGGCCAGCAAGTTCACCGAGCACATCTCTTCCGGAGGTCTCCTTGCCCAGCGAGGGAAAAGCTCACTTCTCTCCAGAAGTTGAGAGTTTCTAAGTCAAGTCTGGACCTTGCGGCTCGGGTGTGCGATGTTCGTCGTCGCCTGCCGGGAACCATGCCCGGCGGGGTCACGGAAGGCGGTGAGGCGCGATAGCGCGACGGCGCCGGGATTTGCACCTCCCGGACGCCATCACGCCAGCGGCACGCGACCGGTCATGGTCAGCATGCTTTCAACACCGCACCGGGCCTGACTACGACATCGTGCCGGTGCGGGGATGCAGAGGAGAGTGTCACATGCCGACTGCCCCGCGCGGAAGCGGACGGTCGTCCCGGGAGCTGGTCCGTCCCGGGGGTGGTGCCTGAATGGCACGGATACGGACCATCAAGCCGGAGGCGTTCGAGTCGGAGGATCTGGCGTCGGTGAGCCTGACCGCCGAGCGGACGTTCGTGGGGCTGCTGACGCAGGCGGATGATGCGGGGCGGTTCCGGGACCATCCGGCGGTGATCGCCGGGCGGTTGTGGGCGCTTCGTTCCGACCACACGGCGACACACGTGGCCCACGACCTGGAGGAGCTGGCGGCTGCCGGGCTGATCTGCCGGTACACCGGGTGCGACGGGCGGCCGTGGCTGCACTTCGTGACGTGGGAGCTGCATCAGAAGATCAACAAGCCGTCGCCGTCGCGTGCTCCGGCGTGCGCCCGGCATCCGGGCGGGCATCCGTGCGGGAAGTGCGGGTCGGCTGCCTGCCCGGGAAGTGAGCGTGCTGCTTCCGATGCGGTTGCCGGAGGGCTCCGGGACGACTCCGGGAGGGTTCCCGGAGTCGTCGTGACGCCGGTTTCCGCCGTACCGCCGGATGCGGTGGCAGCGTCCGGAGCGAGGACGCGCGATGCGGGGGCGGCCACCGCCGACCCGGGTGATCGTGCAGGTCGCACGGCATTCCCGGAGGATTCCGGGAGGACTCCGGGAGGAGTCGGTGAGGCGTCGGGGTCTGGATCTAGGATCGTGGATCTAGGATCTTCTCCTTCGGGGCGCGCCGCGCCCGCGCCTGCTGCCGTCGGCGGTGCCGGTTCGGCGCGGGGGCTGGTGGCGGAGTACGTGGCAGGTTGCCGCCGTCGGCCTCCGGAGGATGTCCTCGGTCTGCTCGGGCGGCGGGTCCGCTCGCTGCTGGAGGAGGGCTTCACGCCCGGGGACCTGCGGGTGGCGCTGGTGCGGCTGCGGGAGAAGGGGCTGCATCCGAGCGTGCTGCCGAGCCTGGTGAACCAGGTCGTCAACGGCGCGGCGCCGTCCACGGGCGGCGGGGGGCTGTGGGGCAGCACGGCTGCGTCGCACACGCCGTACGTGAACGCGGCGTCCGAGCCGACGACGTTCGGCGGTGGCCTGTGAACGCCCGGACCGACGCGCCACAGCCTGCGGTGTCCGGGCGGCTGCGGGTGCGGCTGGAGCGGCTGCTGGCCGAGCGGGGCATCGACCCGTCGCCGGTGGCGGAGGTGCCGGAGCCTTCTCCGGCGGTGGCTGCCGCGCAGGCTCGTATCCCCGCCGCGTACCGCGACGCGCTGCCGGGCCACCCCGTGGTCGAAGCGTGGGTGCGCGCGGTCGCGGACGCCGCGACATCGCCGAACGAACGCGCGCTGCATCCGCACTTCGGCCGCCCTGGGCGGCTGCAAGTCGCCCAGGGACCGAGCCTGCTGCTGTGGGGCGGCACGGGGACCGGCAAGACGCACGCCGCGTTCGGGGCGATCCGTGCGCTGACCGCCGCCGGGTGCGCGGTGCGGTGGGAGGCGGTGACCGCCGCCGACCTGTACGCCGCGCTGCGCCCCCGGCCCGGCACGGACCCCGAGTTCCTGCTGCGGCGGATCACCTGCGTCCCCGTGCTGCTGCTCGACGACCTCGGCGCCGCCAGGAGCACCGCCTGGACGGAAGAGGTGACCTTCCGGCTCGTCAACTGGCGCAGCCAGCACCGGATGCCGACACTGGTCACCACGAACCTGCCGCCGGTCCGCTCCCAAGACGTACCCGCGTCACAGCCGGTGCTGCGCGACCAGGTCGGCGACCGCGTCCTGTCCCGTCTGTCCGGCATGTGCACCGCGGTCCATCTCACCGGCCCCGACCGCCGGTTCCCCCAGCCCTGACCCGGCTTCCCTCTTTCTGCCTGCCCGGCCCTGCCCGCGCCCTCGTTCCGGGCGGCGCCGAGGCGACCTTCCGGAGAACCACCATGCGCTACATCACCACCAACGATGCCCCGCGCACGCTGCTGCGCGGTATCGCCGACATCTCCTGGCACGCACGCGCCCGCTGCCGGGGGATGGACCCGGCCGACGCGGACGAGTTGTTCTTCCACGCGCCGCGCGCCCACGCGGCCATCTCGGAGGCCAAGGCCACCTGCCACAGCTGCCCTGTGCGCAGGGAGTGCCTCGGCTACGCGCTCGACAACGAGATCCGCGACGGGCTGTGGGGCGGTCTGACCGAGCGGGAGCGCCGCCCGTGGCACGCCGGCATCAACCACCGGCTGGACTACGCCCGTATCCGGGCGGTGTTCGCCGGACGGGACGTCCACCTCAGCGACCGCGAGCGGGACGTGGTGATCAGCCACGCCTACGTCCGCGGCTGGAGTCCGCAGCGCCTCGCGCACGTCCTGCGCCTGGACTTCGAGTGGGCCCGCGATCTTCTGCGCCGTGCGGCGAACGCGATAGCCGACCGCGACCGGTACGCGGGCCTGTTCGAGGACGCCACCCCGGCAGCCGAGGCCCCCCTCGCGGGGAAGCCCGGCGGCGTAGGCGACTTCGGAAAGGCAGCATGACCCGCCCCGCACCCTCCCGAACGCCCGCCTTCCTGCCCGAGACCCCGCTGCTGCTGCCTCTCGCCGCGCTCCTGGTCCTCGCCGTGATCGCCGTGCTGTGTCTGCTGGTGCGCCGCGTTCGCCGCACGGCGCCGGGGACCCCGGCGGTGTGGGTTGCCGCGCTGGCCGCCGCCGGATGCACCGCCTACTCGGCGGACACATCCTGGCGGTTCGCCGCCGACTACCTCGACATGGACGGCACCGCCGAACGCGCAGCGATGTTCGCCGCCGCCGAACTCGCCCTGTTCGCCAACGCGCTGCTCGCCCGGCAGAACCTCGCCGTCCAGGGGCACGCGGGGGCGGCCGGCACGCTGGTCTGGGCGATCACCGGGGTCCAGGTGATCCCGGCGTTCGCCGAGTCCGGGCCGGTGGGCGGCGTCGTGCGGGCGTTCGTCGGCCCGGTCATGGCGGCGCTGCTGTGGCACCAGGCGATGGGAATCGAGCTACGGCTGCGCACCCCCGCCGCCGTGTCCCACGGGCTGCTCGCCGTCATGGCACGGGAGGCCCGGGAGCGGTTCCTCGCACGCCTGGGTATTGAGCGGGACCGGGACGCCGCGCAGATCCGGCGGGACCGGGCAACGGTCCGCGCCGCCGCGCTCGCCGCCCGGCTCGCTGAACGCACCCCGGCCCAGCGTGGCAGCCGCCGCGGACGCCGTCTCGCCCGCCGCCTGTCGGCGGCCACCGCACGAGCGGGCGCGGGGACCGACCCCGGGCAGCGCGACGCGCTGCTCCAGCAGCTCGCCGCCCGCCGCCACGCCGCCGCGCTGGCGACCGTCGCCCTCGACTCCCCCTGGCAGCTGTCCGGGGCCCGCTGCCCGTCCTGCACGGCCGGGGACCGGTCCCCGGACACCGCACCCCCGTCCCCCCGCGCGCCGGAAGACGCGGCGCCGGGCGGCGGTCGGCGGTCCCCGGGACCGGTCCCCGCCAGCCACAACAGGCGCCCCAGCAGCGGCCGGGACCGACCCGGGACCCGTACGCCGCAGTCGAGGACGGCGCCCGGAAGGCGGTCCCCCCTGTCGGTCGAGGAGATGGCCGACCGGGTGCGCCCACACGTCCCCGCCATGCTGCAGCGGGATGGGAACGAAGCCGTCACCCGTGTCCAGCTCCGCGAAATCCTGCGCTCTCTCGGACTGCCCGGCAGCCGCAACGAGCGCCTCACCCCCGTCCTTGAACTCCTCCGCGCCGAGACCGGCGCCAGCACCACCGGGAGCCCTCAGTGAAGACCTGCCGCCGCTTCGAGCGCATCCGCGACAGCTACGAGCGGGACATCCGCATCCAGACCTCCCGCTCCCACAACCATCCCGCCAGCGCCGCCGGCCAGGCCGGTGCCGGTCTCGCCTACGGCGCGAGGAAGCGCATGGCCCAGGCCCTCAACCGCCACCTCGACCGATGCCCCGAGTGCGGCTGACACCCCGCCGTCGCAAGGAGAAGGCCGCCGTGTCCGCGTACTGCCTGCCGCAGGAGGCCGAGGCCGCCGCCTGGGCGGAAGTCCTCCTCCGCCACGGCCTGCTGCACGCCGCCGTCGCCACCCCGAACGGCCAGTGGCTCATCCAGCACACCCCCAGCGGCCCCGTCCGCGTCCTCGACGGCCCGGCAGCCCTCCTCAAGGTCGTGAGCGACATCCAGCGCGCCGCAGGAAGGCACAGCCGGTGAACGACAACCCGCCCCCCGCCCGCCCGACACGACCCGCGCCGTCTCCCAACTCGGTTGCCGGGCGAGCAAGTTATCCCTTTGGATACTCCACCACGGGCGGAGTATCCAAAGGGAGCGCCGCCCCGGCAGGGGCGGGCGTCCGGCGCCGGGGGGCGCCGGACGAGGAGGCCGCGACCGAGGGCGGATCGCAGCCGGGAACTGCCGGGCCTCAGCCCGGCGAAGGCGACGGACGCCGCCGCAGCCGACGCCGCCGATACCAGAACCGGCGACGCCCGCACGTGCGGAACACCCGCCTCACCGACGACGAACTCGCCCGCGTCACCGCAGGAGCGAACGCGGCCGGGCTGACCGTCGCCGGGTTCCTCGCCCGCAGCGCTCTCGGCGCCGCCCGCGACCTCAACCGCACCACTGCGGCACTCGCCGATCACCGGGACGTGGTGGCGGAGCTGTTCGCCGCCCGGCGGCACCTCGGCCACATCGGCAACAACCTCAACCAGCTGACCCGCGCCGTCAACTCCGGTGCCCGCCCGCCGCAGCCTCAGCTCGACGCCGTCCTCACCGCAACCCAGCGCGCCGTCCTGCGTGTCCAGACGGCTACCGACCGGCTTCTCGACCAGACATAGCAAGTAGACAGCGTGATACCCAGGATTCACCGGCGTGGGAGGCGCACCCTCGGCCTGCTGCACTACCTCTACGGGCCGGGCACCCACGAGGAACATACCGACCCGCACCTCGTCGCGTCCTTCGACGGCAACGCACCCGACCCCGGCCGCGACCCCTCAGCGACACTCCGGCAACTCCAGCGCCTCCTCGACCAGCCTCTGGAGAACCTGGACCCCGGCGACCGGCCCGACCGGCACGTGTGGCATCTGTCCGTACGCAACGCCGCCGAGGACCGCGTCCTGACCGACGAGACGTGGGCCGACATCGCCCGCCGCATGGTCGCCGCCGCCGGTATCGACCCCGGCGGCGGAGAGCCCGCCTGCCGCTGGGCGGCCGTCCGCCACGCCGCCGACCACATCCACATCGTCGCCACCCTCGTCCGCGAGGACGGCCGCAAGCCCCGCCTCCACCGCGACGCCGCCCGAGTCCAGGTCGCCGCCCGCCAGCTGGAAACCGACCTCGGCCTGCGCCAGCTCCACGCGGGCGACGGAACGGCTGCCAAGCGCCCCACCAGCGCCGAACGCCACAAAGCCGGGCGCCACGGCCGGGACCGGACAGCGCGCGAAGAACTCCGCGCGGCCGTACGGCGTGCGGCGGCGGGTGCGACCGGCGAGGAGGAGTTCTTCGACCGGCTCGCCGCCGCCGGACTGATCATCCGCAAGCGGGCCGCGCCGTCCGGGGACCTGCTCGGCTACACCGTCGCACTCCCCGACGACCGCAACAGGAACCGCGAGCCGGTCTTGTTCTCCGGATCGAAGCTCGCCCCGGACCTGTCGCTGCCCCGCCTCCGGGCGCGCTGGAACCCAACCAGCCCGTCGTCCCGGACAGGAAACGCCACGCCCGGCGGCAGGATGGCCTCCAGCCGGGCCGCCGCCCGGCGCCGCAGCGCGACCGCGGCGTGGGAGGCCCTGCTCATCATCGAACACGCCGATGCACCGGTCGCCGCCGCGTACGTCGCCGCCACCGGCGAGATCCTCGACGCCCTCGCTGCCACCTCCGCCCCCCGCACGCGCCGCGACCTCCACGAGGCCGCCGCCGCTTTCGAACGCGCCTCCCGCTCCCACATCCGCGCCGAACACGCGCACGCCCGCGCCCTGCGGCAGGCCGCCCGCGACCTCGCCTACGGCGGACACGCCCTCAGCCGCGGCGAAGACGGGGCCACCACCGCGATGGTCATCGACACGCTGTACTTCCTGGCCATCGCCGCCGCCCACTGGCACGCCCGTCATCAGCACGCGCAGCAGGCCGCCGCCGCACGGGCCGCCGCCGGGCATCTCCGCACGGCCTACCGCACCGCAGCCCGCGCGCCGCTCGAAGCGATGCGCCGCCGAGGCCGGCAGCTGCCTATAAGCGACCAGCAGGCGTTCGCCGTCACCGTGCGCCAGGCCGTACCCGACCTCGCCGAGCCGATCCTTGCTGAACCGGGCTGGCTCGCGCTCGCCGCCACCCTCGCGGAGGCCCAGGCAGCTGGCCACGACCCGACCGTTCTCCTCCGCGACGCAGCCCGCCACCGCGAACTCGACACGGCGGACTCCCTCAGCGAGGTCCTGGCCTGGCGACTGCGCCGCGCGGCCGGCCTTCCCGCAGCCACCACCGTCCCCCTCACCTCCAGCCGCGACAGGCCGCAGGCCGATGAGCCCTCCGCCGACCGTTCCGACGCCAAGCGCCGCACGCCGTGACCTCCAGGATTTCGAAGTTGCGGCCGACCTCACCGCCGGGAGACCCTGCCATGTCCAGCCCCGCACGACCTCAAGGAGACGAGGTGTCCCGACGCTCTCGCGCCGACCGGAAACCCCGGGAGATCCAGCGCGCCGCTGCTGACACACCCGCCACCAACCCGGTGGCACCGGACTACCCTCCGGCGGACCTGCGCACGCCGTCCCTCGACCCCGAGATCACAGGGCTGGTCATGCGCTGGGACACCCCCCTCGTGATCAACAGCGACATCCGCGCATGCCCCCAGTGCGGCTCCTACCGCAACTGGGTTGTCATCAGCATGCGCGACGGCGTATGGCTGCGCTGCCCCGCCGGACACGAGACCCCCGAACCCGCGCTTGATGCCGCCTGGTTCAACCAGAACTCCGGCCCCGCCGACCGCTACCACGCCACCCTCGACGACGCCCTGCGCCACCTCGACCGCTGAGTGACCGAAGCATCGAGCTGACGCAGTCGGTCTGCTGCAGGGCTCCAGGGAGGGGGAGCACGGCGCGCGTCACCCTGCTTCAGCCCTCAACCCCTGTCACGGCGAACGCCCAGCGGTAAGCCTCTTCCACCGGCAAATCCGGAAACCCGAAAGCCCGGCAGACATTCGTCTGCCGGGCGGAAACGGGCACGGACCGCGATCATGGAGAGCCGGCGCGGCAGCAGGTCGACTAGACGCGCTGGCTGTTGTCAGCTGCTCGGCACAACCTGAAGAAGGTGCCGCGCGCCTTCCGGGAGGCTGTGCCGCAGGACCGGCGCCGGAGATGCCAGGGACGCGGCGAACACGGCAACCAGGTCGTGGGGAACGCTGGGGCTGAAGCTCGCGCACCACAGCGCCGCACCGACGGCGGGCTCCGCCCACGCCTGCCAGCCGGGCAGGTCCGGAGTCGGGTCGGCGTCCTGGAGGAGCGGCGGGAGAGGCTCCAGCGAGAAGACGGTCGAGAGCGTCGGATCGACCGCCGCTGTCTCGGGGCGGTCGACATCCCGGGCCCAGCCCAGCGCGAACAGCGCGCTCAGGACGAGGCGGTACGAGCATGTGATGGGAAGTTCGTCGCCCTCGAGCGCGACGACCAGGTCGGCGATGGCCTCGGGCGGGACTCCGGATGTGAAGTAGGCGCTCCACTCCGCCATCACCGCGTCCGAGGTCAGGCGGGCGGAGATCTGCCAGGCGACGGGAAGGTCATCAAGTGCGCAGGCCGGGCTGGCGAGAGTCCACTCAGCGGCCCGCAGACCGGTCGGGCTGACATACAACAGGGTGTCGTGGGCCGTCGGCCACATGCGCCAGCCGAGGTCGGTCAGGACGGCTCCGACGCGCTCGGCGGCCGTCCCGTCGTCTCCCGCCAGGTGGCGCGGCACGACCCAGCGCGAGTCAGGCAGAGAGATCATCCCAGCGGGAAGCGGTCGTGGCGCGTCGTCGGCGCTCGGGGGCGCTGGGGGACGGGTGCCAAGCCAGGGCGACAGCCGCAGACGGGGGCAGGATGTCCTGCTCACCCGCCGGATCTTCGGCGAGGTACACCACGAGGTCGTCCGCGTCACACGCTGCGACGACCTCTCCGACACGGTGAGCCATTGGGTAGAACGGGTTGATGGCGAGCCTGACGGGGACACCTCTGTCCCAGGCGGAGAGCGCGTCGACCAGATCGCCGACGGACACGAACGTTGAACTCACAGGTCCTCCTCGGAGTATGCGAACGGCTGAGCAGTGGCCCGTATCCGTTCGATGGCAGCCGCGACGACGGTGGCGGGCGTCTCCCGGCTGAAGGCGATGCGGTAGCCGGTGCTGCCGCGCGTGCCTGTGACGGCGATCACCCATCCGTCTCCACTGCCGGGGCGGCCTGCCGGAAACCAGCCGAGATAGACGGCGCCGTCCGCGCTGCTGACATGAACATCGGCACGGTCATCGACGACGACCGTCCAGTCGTCTCCCGCGAACCGGTCGATGACGACGTTCGCGTCGCCGGGCCCGCGCAACCAGGACTGCAGCCGGAGTACCTGCAGTTCCGGCTCGATTCGGCGCTCCGCATGTGCTTCTGTGGCCACAGGGCCCCTTTCTCAAGAGGTGTGATGCGGGAGTTCGAGGTTGGCATGGCTTCGCCTTATTCACCACCGCTCCGCCGTCTGCCTCCGGCGAACTTCAGGCGCCGACTTCAGACGGCCCATCACCGAAGACTGATGGCTCATCATGAATGTGCGAAGGAGTTCGGACAACGATGACCGCCCGGGAGAGCGAACGCCGATGAGCTTCGTCCGTCAGATCCCCTCTGGCCGCCGTCTCATCCTTTGCTTTAGCATTGCCCAGCGCCGAACTAGGCGCTGGGCAAGATCGTCGGAGGCAGAATATGAAGGGCCACATACCCACGGCGCTGGGCGAGCAGCTGCGCGCCTGGCGCGTCCGGATGGGTATGCGTGAGGGGGGTGCGCCGGCGACCCAAGAGGCGGTCGCGCGCCGCGCGGGGCACGCTTTCTCGGTGCGGTGGTTGCGGGAGCTGGAGGCCGGGCGAGGCGTGCGTCCGGATCATGACCGGCTGACTGCGCTGGCGTCCGCCCTGGGGCTGTCCCAGGCCGAGCTGGACGGCCTTTTCGTCGCCGTCGGGCTGCGAACCGGGGCTGACGCCGCACCACCCAGCCGGGAGGCGCTCGCCGACCTGCGAACGCTGGTGTCGGAGATCCCCAGCCCTGCAGTGGTCACGGATTTGCTATGGGACATCCACGTCAGGAATGAGGCATTCGAGGGCTGGCTCCCCGGCGCCGCCGACAGCGGGCGGCCCAACCTCATCGAGTGGCTGCTCTTCGCATCCGATGCTCGCGCCGCATTCGGCGGCGAATGGCACAGCCGGGTTCACAGCATGGTGGAGTCGTTGAAATTTACGCGGCTTCTCCTCAAGGACGACGCACCTTTGGAACAGCTACTGGAATCACTCAGAAGATCTCCGGAATTCGCGCTGGCCTGGAATTCCTACCCCGGTAGCCATCCGCCGCCCGCTGACTCATGGGCGAATTCCTCCGCCAGCGGCTCCCGCCGGATCCAGGTTCTACGGCCGGTCGCCTCCCCGTCCCTGCGTCTCGTCGTCATCACCGCCCTGGACGATGCGAGGGCGGAAGTGGGGGCGATGCGGCAACGGGTCAGTACTGGGCCCCTGTACTGAGATAAGCCTCCCGCGCAGCCGTCTGA